>NZ_RZRR01000116.1:0-9273 GCF_003998555.1 Mesorhizobium sp. M7A.F.Ca.CA.002.09.1.1
CCGGCCGCAGCGCCCGCACCCGCCTGCCGACCCGCACATCGGCATCGTCCTTCGGCTTTTCAGCCGTTTCGTCCAGCATGTCCATGCGTTAGTCCTCGTTTGCTTTCCCTTCTCCCCTTGTGGGAGAAGGTGGATCGGCGCGCAGCGCCGAGACGGTTGAGGGGTGTTCCAGCGGAGTGAGACGCTGGTGTTCCCTGGAGCACCCCTCATCCGTCGCCTTCGGCGACACCTTCTCCCACAAGGGGAGAAGGGGGAGCTTTATCCCCCCGCCTTCACCTTCTCAAACATCTTGGCGAGGTCGTCATTCTGTTTCATCGGTCCGGTGAAGATGGTGGTCTTCAGCATCACCTCCGGGTCGGACGGCAGCTGCAATTTCTCCAGCTCCTCCTTCGGCACCGCCGCGAAGGCCGAACTGGTCGAGCTGCCATAGCCGTAGGCCTCGATCAGGTATTTGCCGGAATCCGTCTCCAGCCGGCTGTTGATGAAATCATAGGCGAGGTCGACATTCTTGGCGTCCTTGAGCATCACGAAGCCGCAGGCCCAGGTCAGCATGCCCTCCTTGGGCTTCATGAACTCGACCGGCACGCCCTGCTTCTTGAGCGAGGTGGCCGACGCGTTCCAGGTCATGGCGGCGACCAATTGGCCGCTGGCCAGCGCCTGTTCGACGGAGGTCATGTCGGTGGTGTAGTTGGAGAGCAGCGGGCGCTGCTCGCGCAGCTTCTCGGCCACCTTGTCCATTTGCTCCGGCGTCATGTCGAACGGATTGACGCCGGCGAGCAGCGCCGCCACGACAGGCGTGTCATGCACCGCGTCGATCGTCGCCATGCGACCGGCATACTGCTTGTCCCACAAAAGGTTCCAGCTCGCTTCCGGGTTCTTCACCAGATCGGTGCGGTAGAGGATCGAGGTGTTGCCCCAGTCCCACGGCACCATCCAGACCTTGCCGTCGCCAGCCTGCAGGTCTGGCAGGTTCTTGAACACCGGGAAGATCGAGTCCCAGTTCTTGATGCGCTTGGTGTCGATCGGCTGCAGCAGGCCTTCCTTGTTCCAGCGCGCCACCTTGTCATAGCAGGGATGCGCAATGTCGGGTCGGAAGCCGGCCTTGACCTTGGTGAAGGCGTCATCGTCGTCACCGAAGATCGAGGCCTCGACGCCATCGGGATGCGCGGCAAGGAAGCTCTTGTTGAAGTCGGGCAGTTCATAGCCCGACCAGGTGAAATATTGCAGTTTGTCGCCGGCGAAAGCGACGGTCGACGACAGCGCCAGCGCGAACGCCGTCAATCCAGCGCAAACAGTCTTTGCAGAGATCGATTTCAGGTCGAATGCCATTGCAGTTCTCCTCTCTTGGTTTGTTTTGGTTGTGATGGATCCGCAGGCTTTGGCGCCGTGGCGGACAAGCCGCGATGGCGCAGGATTTCAGCTGCTGCAGCGATGACGAAGGACACCGCCAGGATCGAAGTGCCCAGTGCCATCACCGTCGGCAGCGACCGGGGAAAACGCAGCTGGCTCCAGATGTAGAGCGGCAGCGTCGGCTCGGTGCCGGCCAGGAAGAACACGACGATGAATTCATCGAAGGAGATCAGGAAGGCCAGCATGAATGCCGAGACGATGGCCGGCAGGCTGAGCGGCAGCATGACCCGCCGGAAGGTCGTCCAGTCGGAGGCGCCGAGATCGAGTGCCGCCTCGCGAATGGTTTTCGGGATGGCGGCGAAGCGGCTGCGCATGATCACCACGGTCGTCGGCAGCGCCACCAATATATGGCCGAGAACGATGGCGACGCGCGATGGCCCCAGACCAACGAGGTTGATGAGGATCAGCAGCGATATGCCGACGATGACGCCCGGGATCAGGATCGGCAGCCTTGCGATGGCGCTGATGGTGGCGGCCAGCGGCGAGCGGCCGTAGAGGTCCATGTAGGATACGGTTATGCCGCACAGCGTCGCACCCGTGGCGGCGAAGGCGCCGATGGCGAGGCTGTTCAAGAGTGCACCGGTCAGCGCCGAATTGCCGAACAGCGTCGCGTACCATTGCAAGGTAAAACCTTGCAGCGGAAACGCTGCCTGGATCGAGTTGTTGAAGGAAAACAGCGGGATCAGCAGCACCGGCAGATAGAGAAAGACCAGATAGGCGGCGATATACATGCCGAGCCAGCGGCCACCTCCGTGCGTGCGTGCAGTGCTCATGTGCGGCTGCCAAATCTGCGGTCGGCGAAGCGCGCGACCAGCACCACGCACAGGATGACCAGCATGACGGCGACGGAGAGTGCTGCGCCAAACGGCCAGTCATTGGCCTTGCCGAATTGCGCCTGGATCAGCGTGCCGATCATGGTGCTGGCCGGGCCGCCGACGAGCGCCGGCGTGACATAGTCGCCGACCGTCGGCACGAAGACGACGAGGGCTGCCGCCAGCACGCCCGGCATCGAATTGGGCAGCACGATCCGGCGGAAAGAGGTGAATGGCCGCGCGCCGAGATCGGAAGCGGCCTCGATCAGCGATTTCGGGATGGTGTCCAGCGCCACGTAGATCGGCAGGATGGCGAAAGGCGCATAGGCGTGCGCCAGCGTGACGACGACGGCGGCCGGCGTGTTGAGAAAGGCCAATGTCGGCTCGGACCAGATGCCGCTTTCGATCAGCGCCGAGTTCAAAACGCCATTGTAGGCGAGCACGATCTTCCAGGCGAAGACGCGCAGGAGATAGCTGGTCCAGAACGGCAGCGTCACCAGGAACAGCAGCAGGCCGCGCCGCCGGCCGGTATGGAAGGCAAGGTAGTAGGCGACGGGATAGGCAGTGACGACCGTCGCCAGCGTGACCAGAGCGGCAATGATCAGCGAGCGCAGCGTCACCGTCCAGTACAGCGGATCGGACACCACGGTGACGAAGTTCGCGACGGTGAAACCGGCGCCGAGCAGCGAACCGTCATTGCCGCGGAAGGCGAGGAAAAGCACGAGGCCAAGCGCAAACAGGATCAGCAGGAAGGTGACCAGCGCGCCCGGCAGCAGCATGGCGACCCGGAAGCCCTGGGAAGACCGGGCCTCTGGCGCTGATGTTGCAACTAGGGTCGACATCGACCTGCCTATTGGAAATTTGAAATTGGCCTAGAGTTTTTCATATCCATGAAACTGTCAAGCAGAATCCCCTAACGGAACTCCAAGGAGATAAAGCGCCCTGGTCAGCGCTCCAACGCATCGAGCAGGCGATACCAGGCGATGGTCGCGGCGACGCCGACCTGGCGGAAGGCGTGAAACGGGATCGGCCGGATCGGCGAGACCGGGAAAGGCAATTGCCTGGCGTCGCCACTTTGGAGGTAGCCGGCGATGCGCTCGCCAAGCGCAGTCATCAGGCCGACACCACGACCCTGGCAGCCGACCACGGCGAGCAGGCCTTTCTCCGGCTCGTGGATGTGCGGCAGGTGGTCCGGCGTCATCGCAACCCGGCCGAACCAGCGCTTCTCGATGGGAACGCCGGACAGCGAGGGATAGAGCCGTACCAGCGCACGCTCGAGATGCGCCCAGTCGCCGGCGCTCGTCGGCAGCGCCATGCGGCCCCGTCCGCCAAGCACCAGCCGGCCGTCGGCGCTCTTGCGGTAGTAGACGAGGATGCGCCTGGAGTCCGACACCGCCTGCCCTTCCGGCAGGATCGTGGCCGCCAGATTGGACGGCAGCGGCGCTGTGGCGATCTGAAAGGAATGCAGCGGCACGATCGTCTGGGCGAGACCGGGGATCAGACCGTCCGTATAGGCGTTTGTCGCCAGCACGACCGCCTTTGCCTGCAATTCCAGGCCATTTTCGATCAAAATACGCCAAACACCGGCGGCATTGGCGAGCCGCACGACCCTTTGGCGCTCTGCTATCCTCACGCCAGTCGCGGTCCCGACCCGGGCAAGTTCAGACGTGTAGGCGAGCGGATCGATCACACCGGCGCGGCGGTCGAGCCAGCCGCCGAGATAACCCTGTGCGCCAGTCCTGGCTGCGGTCTCCGCTGCGTTCAGCAACCGGACGTCGGCACCGCGCGCGTGCCATTGCCGGTCGCGGTTCGTCGCCGCCTTCAGCGCGGCCTCGGTGTGCGCCGCCTGGATCCAGCCATTTCGAACGAACGGCACCGCCAGATTCTCGTCGCGGATCAGCTCGAACACCGCGTTGGCGGTCGACGCCGCGAAATTGACAAGCGCCTCGCCGCGCTCCGGGCCAAAATGCTCCAGCAACCATTCCGGATCGTATTTCAGGCCGGGAATGACCTGGCCGCCATTCAAGCCTGATGCGCCCTGGCCGATCTCGCCGGCGTCCAGCACCTGCACCGACAGGCCAAGCCGGGCGGCATGCAAGGCAGTCGACAAGCCCATGATGCCACCGCCAATGATGGCGAGATCGACCCGTTCGCCATTGGGAAGCGATTGAAACGTGGAAGCTGCCTGCGGCCTGCGCCAGATGGGATCGGAGAATGCTGTCGCCAAGGGTCACCTGAATGCGCTGCGATTGGTGAAAATCCTAGTCAGAATTTCACAATTTTGAAAGAGCACCATGGCTTTCGCCTGTGGACTGCCGCCGAGACGACCGGAGACCCAGAGTTCCGATCGCCTGCGACGGGATAGACCTTTGACGGGAATCCGGTGAAAGTGCCACGCCGATCCGGCTAGCCCACATTGTCGATCACTTCACCACATTGCCGATCACTAAGAGGACAGAGCGCCATGACGAACCCGACCCACCTGCCCAGCGAGGGCCTTTTTGTCGGACGCGCCAGAAGCAGCGGTGCTGCATACCCGCTGGTCGTCACGGTTCGCGATGGCACGGTCTTCGACATCACCTCGCGTACGGCACCGACCATGCGCGACCTTTGCGAGATGGCCGACCCGGCTGGGCATGTCCGCTCGGCCGAAGGCAGACCGATCGGTTCGCTCGATGACATCGCCGCCAACAGTTTTGAAACCGGGCGCGATCCAGCAAAACCCTACCTGCTCTCCCCGGTCGACCTGCAGGCGGTCAAGGCATCGGGCGTCACCTTCGTCGTCAGCCTGCTGGAACGGGTGATCGAGGAACAGGCGCGTGGTTCGGCTGAAAAAGCCGATGCCATCCGCGCCGACATTGCCGGACTGATCGGCCACGACCTGTCGAAGCTGAAGCCCGGTTCGCCCGAAGCGATGGAGATCAAGGCCAAGCTGATTTCGCGCGGCGCCTGGTCGCAATATCTGGAAGTGGGCATCGGCCCCGATGCCGAGATCTTCACCAAGTGCCAGCCGATGGCCTCGGTGGGCTTCGGCGCCGATGTCGGGCTGCACCCGGTGTCGACCTGGAACAATCCGGAACCCGAGATCGCCATGATCGCCGCCTCCAGCGGCAGGATCGTCGGCGCCACTATCGGCAACGACGTCAATCTGCGCGACGTCGAAGGGCGTTCGGCGCTGCTGCTCGGCAAGGCCAAGGATAACAATGCCTCGGCCTCACTTGGCCCCTTCATCCGCCTGTTCGACGAGAAATTCTCCATCGATGACGTCAAGCGTGCCGTCGTGCGCCTGAAAGTCGAGGGCGAGGACGGGTTCTCGCTGGAGGGCGCAAGCTCGATGGCCGAGATCAGCCGCTCGCCGGAGGAACTGGTCGCCGCGGCCATGGGGCCGCACCACCAGTATCCGGACGGGCTGGCGCTCTATCTCGGCACCATGTTCGTTCCGTCCAAGGATCGCGGCGAGAAGGGCAAGGGTTTTACCCACAAGGTCGGCGACATCGTCACCATCTCGTCGGAAAAATTCGGCGCGCTGGTCAACCGCGTGCAGCTGTCGCCAGACTGCCCGCACTGGACCTACGGCGCCAGCCATCTGATGCGGGAGCTGGCGAAGGCCGATCTTATTTAGCCAAGCCTTGGCCCAGGGCCACCATCAACGCAATGTTGGCGCCTTATTACTCGTGACCTCGTCGGACTGGAATCCAATGACGATACTTGATGTTCGCCGGCACACCATGAGGCGCAAGCCTGGCGCGCACCTTTCTCGAGAAGGAATCGAACTAGCGCGGTTTGTAGCCCAAGGGGCTGACTCTTATGAACTTGTTGTCACAAGCGAAATTCCACGGGCAATCGAAACCGCAATTGCGATGGGTTTCGAAGTAAATGAGTTGATTGCCGAACTTGGAATTCTTCCCAAAAATATACTCGAAACGATCTCGTGGCCGAGCCCGTTGGCGGAGGTAGAACGTGTACTCCGATCGGACGTAGACTGCATTGCATTTGCTAACACCCAAGTGCGACTGTGGACGAGCATAGCTGCCCGAGTTCCCAACGAAGCGACGGGCTTATTGGTGACGCACGGTGGGATCATCGATCTCGGCGTTGTCGCGTTCCTGATGGCCAGCAAACGTCCTATCGAGGGAGAAGCCATCGGATACTGCGAGGGGCTCCGACTAGAGTTCACCAGCGGAAGACTCACCAATGCCGAAATGCTGCGAGTGCCCGAGCATCTGCATTTGTCGGATACCTAACGGAACAAATCGCCTTGCTCGCCTGGCGGCCGATCGGCTGTGGAGCAACCTGCGCGCCGACCATGACGAGGACTATCTGCTCGGCTAGCCTCGACACCAATTATCCGACAGTCGGAAAATCACCTCAACTGATGCAATCTGATGGGACGGCTGATGACGCCCCGTCAGGCGCCCACTACACCTGCAGATGGAGGCCTGGCAGATGGAGGCTTGCCATCCGTCGAAAAAGGGGATGCTCTGACGCATCCGATCGGCGCTGGCAAAAGACGCAAAACAAGGGACGGATTTTGAACTGACGATCTACAAACGGGAGGAAATCAAATGCTGACACGGCTAAGACGCGTTCTATACGGCCTGTTGGTGGCGCTGATGGTGGTACCAGCAGCGGCACAGGCCAAGACGTTCTACTGGATTTCGCATGGCGGTCCGGCCGATCCGGTCTGGACCTACTTCCTGGCCGGCGCCAAGCAGTGGGCCAAGGACACCGGCAACACGGTCAACACCTCGTTCCACAACGGCGATGTCGCCTCGCAGCAGGAAGCGGTTCGCGCCGCCCTCTCCGCCAAGGCCGATGGCATCGTCACCACGAGCCCCGATCCGGGCAGCCTGATCGAGATCGTCAAGGAAGCGCGTGCGGCGAAAGTGCCGATCATCAATTTCAACACGCCTGATCCGAAAGCCGATTTCAACGCCTATGTCGGCGGCGACAATGTCACCTTCGGCAAGCATTGGGCACAGTATCTGGTCGACAAGGGCCTGGTGAAGAAGGGCGACTTCGTCTGGATGCCGGTCGAAATCCCCGGCGCCACCTATGGCGTGCAGGAAGAGGAAGGCATCAAGAGCGTCTTCGAGCCGCTCGGCATCACGTATGAAATCACGGAAGCGACGCTTGATCAGGCTGAAGTGATCAACCGCATGGTCGACTACCTCACGGCGAACAAGGCCAAGGTCAAGGCGATCATCGGCCTAGGCGACCTCGTCACCGGCTCGATCAAGCGGGTGTTCGACCAGGTCGGCATCAAGCCGGGCGAAATCCCGGTCGTCGGCTGGGGCAATTCGCTCGACACCACCCAGGAAGTGCTGAACGGCTATGTCAATGCCGGCCAGTGGCAGGACCCGCAGGCGACCAGCTATGTCGCGCTTTCGCTGGCCAATATGGCCGCCGGCGGCATTCCTCCGGGCTTCAACGTCATCACCGGCGCGCTCTATGAAAAAGACACCGCGCAGATCTACGACGACATCCTGTCCGGCAAGTAACATCCAATCTCAACAGTCGCGGCCGCCCAACGGTCGCGACTGGCTCTCCATTTCGCCGAGCCCTTCGCACGCGATGTGCAACGCTCAGCCTTCCACTCATGTCGCGGATTGCCTGTGGAAAATCATTCGCTCGTCCCACGCCTGATCGCACGGCCGGAATTCGGCCCTTTCGTGCTGCTCGTCGTCGAGATCGCCGTTTTCTGGAGTTTCAACCACGACTTCCTGTCGCCGCAGAACATCTCCAACACGCTGGCTTTCACGGTCGAGCTCGGCCTGATCGCGCTGGCGATGACGCTGTTGATGACGTCCGGCGAGTTCGACCTCTCGGTCGGCTCCCTGTTCGGCTTCTCGCCGGTCTTGATGTGGACCCTGTTCAACAGCGGCCTGACCTCGCTCGAAGCCGGCTTTGTCGCCGCGCTGCTGGTCGCCGCCTTCATCGGGCTGGTCAATGGCTGGTTCGTGACGCAGCTCAAGATCCCATCCTTCCTGGTGACGCTCGGCATGCTGCTGGTGGTGCGCGGCACCGCCCTTTTCGTCACCGACGGTTTTCCCCAGCGCACCTGGAGTGCGGAGGGCAGTTGGCTGGCGGAAGCGCTGGTCGGCGACTTCTTCATCGGCCCGTTCCGCATCTACATGTCACTGTTCTGGTTCATCGCCGCGGCGATCGCGCTCGGCTACGTACTGACGCAAAGCCGCACCGGCAACTGGATCCAGGCGGCCGGCGGCAACCCGAGCGCGGCGCGGGCGCGCGGCGTCAATGTCAGCGGGGTCAAGATCGGCCTGTTCGTGCTGTCGTCGGTCATGGCCTCGCTTGCCGGCGTCATCTCTTCGTTGCGCACGTCCGCCGCCAACCCCAACAGCGGTACCGGCTATGAGTTGGAAGTCATCGCCATGGTGGTGATCGGCGGTACCGCACTTACCGGCGGGCGCGGCACGATCATCGGCACCGTGCTCGGCATCCTGATCCTGCGTGTGATGCGCAACGGCATCGTGCTGATCGGCGTGCCTGGTCTTGCCTATAACATCTTCATCGGTGCCATCATCCTCGGCATGATGGCACTGCATTCATGGCTGGAACGCCGGCATCAGGCGGGGACTTGAACCATGGCCGAGCCACTGATCCGCATGACGAACATCCGCAAGTCCTACGGCCGCGTGCAGGCGCTGGAGGATGCCAATTTCCATGTCAATGAACGGGAGATCGTCGGCTTGCTTGGCGACAATGGCGCCGGCAAGTCGACGCTGATCAAGGTGCTTTCGGGTGCCGTTCCGCTGACCAGCGGCGATATCTTCATCCGTGGCAAGAAGGTGAGCCTGCGCAGCACCAGCGACGCCATCGCCCATGGCATCGAGACGATCTACCAGGACTCCGCACTGGTCACGCAACTGTCGATCGCCCGCAATCTGTTCCTCGGGCGCGAGCCGATCAAGCCGCCGCGCTTCCTCAACCGGATGGACCAGGAGGCGATGAACACGGTTGCCCGCGATTTGCTCAAGCAGGTCGGCATCACGAAGAACATCCCGCCGACGACGCCGATCGGTTCGCTTTC
>NZ_RZRR01001171.1:0-1411 GCF_003998555.1 Mesorhizobium sp. M7A.F.Ca.CA.002.09.1.1
GCCAAGGAGGCGGCCGCGTCCGCCGAGGTGGCGAAGGGACGCTTCCTGGCGGTGGTCAGCCACGAACTGCGCACGCCGTTAAATGCCATTATCGGCTTCTCGGATATGCTGCTGCATGAGATGTTCGGCGCCTTCAAGGATCCGCGCCAGAAAGAATATGTCGGCTTGGTACGGGATTCGGGCCAGCATCTGCTCGCCGTCGTAACCTCGATACTCGACGTGTCCAGGATTGAATCGGGCGTCTATGCGACCGAACCCGAGCCGTTCCGGTTCGCGGAGGCGGTCGATATGTGCCAGTCGATGATGCAACTGCAGGCGCAGGCCAAGAACATCGATCTGCAGGCGCAGATCGCGCCGGACGCCGGCGACATCAATGCCGATCAGCGCGCCGTGCAGCAGATGCTCATCAACCTGGTCTCCAACGCGATCAAGTTCACTCCCGACGGCGGCGACGTCGTCGTCGGCGCCAAGCGGATCGGTTCGCGCCTGCATTTCTGGGTCAGGGACACCGGCATCGGCATCGCCGAGGAGGATTTCGCCAATCTCGGCAAGCCCTTCATGCAGATCCAGAACGACTATACCCGCCGTTTCGAGGGGACTGGTCTTGGCCTTTCACTGGTCAAGGGCCTGGTGGCGCTGCACGAGGGCACGATGTCCATCGAAAGCATGCCAGGCGAGGGCACCACGGTGACCATCAGCCTGCCGGTGAACGGACCGAAGGGACATCAGGCGGAGAAGACCGGCGTGCTGACCATGCCTGTGGCGATGGCGAAAGGGGACAGAGATGGCTCGCTCCGCAAAACCGGCTAAGGCGGTCAAGCGCCGCAGCAATGCCTTTCAGGACGGCGCTGTCGCCGTCGGCGGCATGATCTCGCGCAATCCTGTCCTGGTGGGCGGCTCGACGGCGTTCCTGGTGACGCTGTTCTATGTCTCGGCCAATGCCTTGTGGTACCAACCTTTCCCGCATGCCGGCGCATTTTTTGCGACCCGCAGCATTGCGGGCTTTCCGCACGCGACGCCCGACGAACCGGAGACGACATTCAACATCGTGCGGCCATCCGGCGCGCCGGCACCGATCAAGGGCGATCCGGTTGTCGAGCAGGTGCAAGGCATATTGAAGGATCTCGATTTCTATTCCGGGACGGTCGACGGCATTTCCGGACCCAACACCCGCAAGGCCATCCAGGACTATCAGCAGAAGGTCGGGCTCAACACGTCCGGCGAGATCGACGCGCTTCTGCTCGATCAACTGGGCGCGACGCCGAAGACAGCTTCCGTCGTGCCCAGACCGCAGCCGCGCCCGGATATGCCGGCCGCCGTTCCGGTGTCTTTGCAGACAGGTTCGGGACAGACAAATTCCGGGCAGGCGGATGCCGCGACGCAAGCGCCCGATGCCCGCATCGTCAAGATC
>NZ_RZRR01001172.1:0-1408 GCF_003998555.1 Mesorhizobium sp. M7A.F.Ca.CA.002.09.1.1
CGTCCTTGCCACCGGGCGGCCGTACGAAGTGGAAGAGAATTTCGAGGCCGATGGCGCCTGCCGCTCGCGCATCGTCCGGAAGAGCCGCGTCGGCATGGCCAGCGGCCGCAACTACGTTGCCGGCTTCCTGTTCGACATTTCCGACATGAAGCGCCGCGAGACGGAGGCGCAGGACGCACGCAAGCATCTCGCCAGCGTGCTGGAATCCTTGCCGGCCGCCGTGATCATCTACGATCGCGACGACAGGTTCGTTTTCGCCAACCGCAAGATCCAGGATACGCTGCCGGCCTTGAAGCCGGCGTGGCAGCCCGGCTGTACATTCCGCGAAGCACTCGTGCTGGGTCATGCGAACGGCTATTTCCGCAGCAGCGGCGATCCGCAAATCGACCAGCTCTACGACAGCGATCATGACCGCTGGCTGGACGCGATCCTCGCCCGCTACCGCTTGCCCAGTTCCTCCTACGAGCGTCACAATCCCGATGGCCGCTGGTATCAGGTCTACGACATGCGGACCGACGACGGCACCTTCATCGGCGTTCGCGTCGACATCTCCGAGATCAAGAGCCGCGAGGCGGCATTGCGCGATTCCATGCGCCAGATCGACCTGTTCCGGCATGTGATGGACGAGTTGCCGGTGGCCGCCTTCATCAAGGCGCAGGACCTGAGCATCGAATTCGTCAACAAGGCCTGGTGCGCGATCACCGGCTTGGCCAAGGAGGATGTCATCGGCCGCACCGACCGGCAGTTGTTCGGCGCGCAGGACGCGGATGGCTACAGCCATGACGACACGCAAGTCGCCGTGACGGGCGTCGTCAAGGAGGTCGAGGAACCCGTCACCCATCGCGACGGCACGGTTCGGCAGTTGATGACCCGCAAGAGCCGCCTGGTGGCGCTGGACGGGTCGGTGCATCTGGTCGGTTCGAGCACCGACATCACCGACGTCAAGGCACGCGAGCGTGCGCTGGAAGAAAGCATGCGCGAGAACGAGGTGTTCCGCAGCCTGATCGACAATGTGCCGGTATCGATCTACGCCAAGCGCTCCGATCTCAGGCAGTTCTATGTCAACAAGGGTTGGTGCGATCTGACGGGCTTCAGCAAGGAAGAGGCCATCGGCAAGACCGACATCGAGATTTTCGGGCCGGATGGCGAGGCCTTCGTCAATGGCGACCTCGCCGTGCTGCGCACCGGCGAAACTCAGGAGGTCGAAGAGACGGTCACGCTGGCCGACGGCAGCGTCAGGCATCAATTCGCCCGCAAAGGCGCGATGATCGCCTCCGACGGTTCGCTCTACCTGATCGGCTCGACCACCGACATCACCGAGCTGAAGATGCGGGAGGCCGAACTGCGCGAGGCGCGTCAGCGCGCCGTGCTCGCCGACCGCGCCAAGTCGGAATTCCTCGCCAATATG
>NZ_RZRR01001173.1:0-1407 GCF_003998555.1 Mesorhizobium sp. M7A.F.Ca.CA.002.09.1.1
GGACGATGCGGCCGGCCATCGGCTTCAGGATCGGCTCGGCGGCAGCGAAGGCATCATCGGAGCCTCCCGCCATGAAGGTCAGCGTGCCGGCCGCAGCCCCGCCGGTGCCGCCCGAGACCGGTGCATCGATCGACGACAGCGCGTGCTTCCTGGCGACGGCGTGGGCTTTGCGGGCTGACTCGACGTCGATGGTCGAGGAATCGATAAAGAGTGCGCCTTGCCTGGCCTTGGGCGCGATGTCTTCGTAGACGGAGAGGACATGCTTGCCTGCAGGCAGCATGGTGATCACCACGTCGGCATCCTTCACCGCGGCCAAGGCATTCGCCATAATCGTCACGCCATGTTCCTTGGCGACGGTGAGGTTTTCCGGAACGAGGTCGAAACCGTTCACCGCATGCCCGGCCTTGACCAGATTGGCGGCCATTGGATTGCCCATATTGCCGAGGCCGATGAAGGCGATCGTCGTCATTGTCTGTCTCCCAGAGTTGCTGGCTTCAACGGCCAATCAGCGCGCGAGCGATGATGACGCGCATGATCTCGTTGGTGCCTTCGAGGATCTGGTGCACGCGCAGGTCCCGCACCAGTTTCTCGATGCCGTAGTCGTGCAGGTAGCCGTAGCCGCCGAGCAGCTGCAGTGCGTCATTGGCGACATTGAAGCCGGTGTCGGTGACGAAGCGCTTGGCCATCGCCGACCATTTGCCAGCATCCGGCGCCTTGCGGTCGAGCTTCGAGGCGGCGGCATAAAGGAAGATACGCGCCGCCTGCAGCTCGGTCTCCATGTCGGCCAGCCTGAATTGCAGCGCCTGGAATTGATTGATCTTCGAGCCGAAAGCCTTGCGCTCGGCGGTGTAGGACAGCGCCTTGTCGAGCGCCGACTGCGCGCCGCCCAGCGAACAGGCGGCGATGTTCAGCCGGCCGCCGTCGAGCCCGGCCATGGCGATGCCGAAGCCAGCGCCTTCGTCGGACAGAAGGTTCTCCGCCGGCACCTTGCAATCCTCGAAGATGACCTGGCGGGTCGACTGCATGTGCCAGCCCATCTTGTGCTCGTTTGCCCCAAAGGAGAGGCCCGGCGCATCTCTGGGCACGACGATGGTGGAAATGCCTTTCGGCCCGTCCGCGCCGGTGCGCACCATGACGGCATAGACATCGCTGTCGCCGGCGCCGGAGATGAACTGTTTGGTGCCGTTGAGCACATAGTCGCCGCCGCTCTTCACCGCACGGGTCTTGAGCGCCGCGGCATCGGAGCCGGAGCCTGGCTCGGTCAGGCAGTAGCTGGCCAGCCATTCCATCGAAGTGAGCTTGGGCAGGAAGCGCTGGCGCTGTTCGTCATTGCCGAAACGGTCGATCATCGAGGCCACCATGTTGTGGATCGAGATGAAGGACGAAAAGGCCGGATCGGCGTGCGAC
>NZ_RZRR01001174.1:0-1401 GCF_003998555.1 Mesorhizobium sp. M7A.F.Ca.CA.002.09.1.1
GCGTCGTCGCTTGCCGTTCCTGCGTGACAAGCCCGGTATCGACCAGCCGTTTGAGGTGATGCGACAGCGTGGAGGACGGAATGTCGCGCCTGCCCTGGACGCTGCCGACGGCAAGCCCGTCATCACCGGCCCGCACCAGGATGCGATAGAGCTGAAGCCGCGTCGGATTGCCGAGCGCTTCAAGCTGCGCGGCTGCTTTTTCGAGTCTCATGGAAATAAGCTACGCAGCACTTTTCGCGCCGTCAACCCAATTTCGAAAATTATGGAAATAGCGTCAACCGGGGCGCTTGCCCGAGGCGTAAATGACCACCTCGCCATCCTCCTTGGTGAACGTGCCGATGTCCGGATTGGGCAGAATGTCCAGCACCTTTTCCGACGGCCGCGCCAGCACGACGCCGAGCGGACTGACGACGATCGGCCGGTTGATCAGGATCGGATGTGCCAGCATGAAATCGAGGATCTGCTGGTCGGACCATTTCGGGTCGGCAAGGCCGAGTTCGGCATAGGGTGTGCCCTTCTCGCGCAGCAGGGCGCGCGGTGTAATGCCCATCGCCGCGATCAGGTCGACCAACCTTTCGCGCGATGGCGGCGTCTTCAGATATTCGATCACCTCCGGCTCCTCGCCCGACTGGCGGATCATGGCCAACGTGTTGCGCGACGTGCCGCAATCGGGATTGTGGTAGATGGTGATGGTCATTTCGAGGTCCTCTCAGCCGACATGGTATTCCGGACGGCGCCGCCCATCTCGTACCAGCCCTTGCTGCGGTTCACGATCCACACCACCGACAGCATGACCGGAACCTCGATGAGCACCCCGACCACAGTGGCAAGGGCCGCGCCAGAATTCAGCCCGAACAGCGCGATCGCGGCGGCCACCGCCAGCTCGAAGAAGTTCGACGCGCCGATCAGCGCCGATGGTCCAGCCACGCAGTGTCGTTCGCCGCTGAGGCGGTTGAGCAGATAGGCAAGACCGGAATTGAAATAGACCTGGATCAGGATCGGCACCGCCAGCAGCACGATCACCAATGGCTGCGCGATGATCTGCTCGCCCTGAAAGCCGAACAGCAGCACCAACGTCGCCAGCAAGGCAACCAGCGACAGGGGCTGCAGCGTGGCAAGCAGGGCCTCAAGCCCGGCCTGTCCCCTCGCTGCCAGCAGCCGGCCACGAACCAACTGCGCGACGATCACCGGCGCGACGATGTAGAGTGCGACCGACAGCATCAGCGTGCCCCATGGCACGGTGATCGCCGACAGGCCGAGCAGCAGGCCGACGATTGGCGCGAAAGCAACGATCATGATAGCGTCGTTGAGCGCTACCTGCGACAGCGTGAAATTCGGCTCGCCGCGCGTCAGGTTCGACCAGACGAAAACCATCGCCGTGCACGGCGCCGCGGCAAGGAT
>NZ_RZRR01001175.1:0-1399 GCF_003998555.1 Mesorhizobium sp. M7A.F.Ca.CA.002.09.1.1
GACACAGAACGTAGGTGTCGGCCAGAAATTCTCCCTTGTCGGTGACGACCCGGATGATCGCGTCATTCCTGCGTTCGATCCCGACGATCCTCGTGCTTGTCAGGATCTTGCCGCCCCTCGTTTCGACGATGGCCGCCAGCGCGCGCGTGAACTTGGCGGCGTCGCCGGTTTCATCGGTTGGACACATTATGCCGCCGGCAATGCTGCCGCGCGACGAAGCCAGCGCCGGCTCGCGGTCAATGATTTCCTGTGCGTCGACAATGCGGATCTCCTGGCCGTCGGCCTCCAGCAGGCGCATGTTGGCGACGCCCTTGTCGAGCGCCTGACGGCTGCGGTGGAAGTAAAGGATGCCGGCCGAGGTCCTGTCGTATTGGATCGATTCCTCCCTGACGACCGCCTGCAGGACCGATTGGGAATGGACCGCAAGCCGATGTTTGAGGAGGGTGTTGCGACGCGCTTTGGCGGCCGTGCATTCCCTGAGGAAGCGCAGCGACCAGCTGTAGAGATGCGGGTCGGCGGAAAGTTTGAAGCGAAGCGCCTGGTCTTTCAGGAACAGCGACTTCAGCAGGATTTTTGGCGCGGCTGGTGATGACCAGACGAAGGAGTGACCGGGCGCGATCATGCCTGCATTTGCCCAGCTCGCGCCCTCGGCCACCTGCGGTGCCTGCTCGAGAACAGTGACCGCGTGGCCGTCCTTTTGCAACTGATAAGTGGTGGTGATCCCGACCACGCCGCCGCCCAAGATCAATACGCGCATTGCTGTCCCGAAGGGCTGTGTTCCTATTGTCGACAATTCAATAGGAAGACGCCGATCCCTGTCAACGGTGAATGGGTCGGCGACGGACAAGCGATCCGCGCAAGCGCAAAATTCAGGCGTTTACCGGTTCCCAGGATCTGCACAGAGCCCTTGACAGTTTCGGCAATATCGCCGTTTCTATTGTCGACAATTCTGATTGGCATCAGGGAGGGGACTGCGCCATGGACGCCCCGGTTAGCCGCGCCGACGACACGCTTGTCCTCGACAAGGAACACATTCCCTTCAAGACCGATGACGGTATCGGCACGCGCGCCAATCTCGGCCTGCTCGTGCTGCGGACCGACCAGACCATCGAGGATGAATTCCGGTATGCGCTGCCCGCGCGCGACATCGCGCTGTACGAGGCGCGGCTCTACAGCGATGTCGAGATCACACCGGAAAACCTGATGAAAATGTCGGCGGTAATCCCGGCAACGGTGGGACTCTTGCCCGACGTCAAGTTCGATGTGATCGGCTTTGCCTGCACGTCGGGAGCGCTGGTCATCGGCGAGGATAAGGTTGCCGAGCGCGTTCACGAGGTGCTGCCTGGTGTGCAGGTGACCAATCCGGTGACCGCGGCACGCGCCGCGCTGAAGGCCCTGT
>NZ_RZRR01001176.1:0-1396 GCF_003998555.1 Mesorhizobium sp. M7A.F.Ca.CA.002.09.1.1
GGCACAAACATCGTCGCCGGATCGCCGACCCCTATGCCGGTGTTCGCCGAGCCGCCGGAAGGCGCCGCGTCGTTGACATTGTAGGGATAAGGCCTGGCCTCGACGCAGCCCTGCCAACTGGCGAACGGGCCATAGGTGTCGATGTAGTCGTATTCGTCGTGGTCGCGTTTGCAGGTGTTGTTCGGGTTGTATTCGTCGCACACCACGCGCTTGCTGTTGACGACACGCTCATGGTTGGTGACGACCTTCATGTCGCGATAGAGCGAAAACCGGGTCAGCATCTGGCCTTCGTCGGTTCCCCATCCGGTGCCGCGCTTGTACCAGATGCCGTTGGTCTGCTGGGCGTATTTGTCGGCTGCGTTCAGCGTCGACCAGTCGAAATTCTCGTTCGATACCGGCGACAATCCTTCGGTATCCATCCAGGGCGCATTGCCGTTGCCGGGCCCGACATTGACCGAGGCGGCAAACGGCACGAGGCCGAACTGCACCGGCCTGTCGACCTGCTTGATCATCGCCGCCTGCTGGGCCAGCGTGTCGACCAGCTGTTTTGCCGCGGTCTTGAGAAGGTCGATGCGCGTTTGCCCCGAGCCCGTTCCGGTCTTGGTCATCGACCCGGAATTGTCGAGTACCAGGGCGACTTCAAGAGTGTTCTTCAGCCGCACTTCCGAGGTGATGTTGAAGCTGATCCTCTGGTTGGCGTCGGTTTCGGATTTGCCGACGAGCTGGCCGAAGACCGGATAGAAATAGGGCTTGTAGTCCAGCCGCGCGGTCATCTTGAGCAAGCCGCCGCCGGTGGTGTTGCTTGGCAAGGTGACGGTGAGCGTCGTATTGGCGGGATTGATCTTGTTGAGGTTGGCATTGAAGAAGTCGAGCGCATAGGCCCTCAACTGGTCGTCGGTGGCACCCTCCGTCAGCCGGCGCGCCGTGGCGAAGTTTGCGGCATCGAGCGCGTTCGAAACCGCCTGTTTTTCGCGGCTCATCTCGGTGAAGTCGACGGCCATTGCCAGGGCGCCCATCAGCGGAACCATAGCGACGACCGTCATAAGAGCATAGTTGCCGCGTTGGTCGCGGCAGAACTGACGCCAAAGTCCATGCATGTCTTGGAGCGGCCCCCGCCGGCGGATTCTCGATCGACGCCAGCTTTCCACAAAACGCTGAAGGCCGGGTTTGGCAAATCGCTCTATTGCCGGGTCAGCACTTCACCAACCGCTAACCAATCGTGCCTGGCGAAAGCTGGTGACAGGCCGGAATGGTTCGGCTAATCCGAACCGGCTGCGGCGAACCGTCTGTCGTGGCGGTCGCAACGATCATGACTGAAGGAAACGGCATGGCGGATTCGCCTGAAATCATCGGCTCGCTCGAAGACGTGTCGAAGGCCTATTCGGCAATCCTGTGC
>NZ_RZRR01001177.1:0-1396 GCF_003998555.1 Mesorhizobium sp. M7A.F.Ca.CA.002.09.1.1
CCGCCCCACACGCTGGAGATATTTGCCCGCGGGCTGGGTGTCTGGGACCGTTTCCCCGAAGCCGACCGGCGCGCCCAGCTGCTGCACATGGCGACGCTGCTCGACGACCTCTACCCGACCTTCCGGCTGTTTCTCTATGACGGGCGGATGCGCTATTCGATCCCCTACACCATCTTCGGACCCTATCGCGCCGCCATCTATGTCGGCGACATGTATCTGGTGCTCAACGCCACTCAGCCGATCCAGACGCTGATCCAGCACTTCGACAATCTGATCCGGGCCGCCGACATCAATGCGCACGAGGCGTCCGGCTTCGCGCACAGACTGGCCGGCATGTCGTTCCCAACAGGCACTGTCTGATCTTCGGCAACAATGATCCTTCGGACGGAAACCGGCCTCCGCATTGGTGGCCGCGTTGCCGCCATTCCATTGACTACACATAAAGACTTCTTTATATCCTTATTCGACTTCGAAACATGAAAGCCAATCCGATGACGACCACCAACCCGATCGATGCTCTGCTGGCCGAAAAGGGCGTGCTGCTGGCCGATGGCGCCACCGGCACAAACCTTTTCGCCATGGGGCTGGAAGCCGGCGAGGCGCCCGAGCTGCTCAACGAGACGGCGCCCGACACCATCACCAGCCTGCATCAGAATTTCGTCGATGCCGGGGCCGACATCATCCTCACCAACTCGTTCGGCGGCACCCGCCACCGGCTGAAGCTGCATCATGCGCAGGATCGCGTGCATGCGCTGAACCAGCGCGCCGCCGAGATCGCGCGCGCCGTCGCCGACAGAGCTGGCCGCAAGGTCATCGTCGCCGGTTCGGTCGGACCGACCGGCGAATTGCTGGTGCCGCTTGGCGCCATGACCTATGACGAGGCGGTCGACGCCTTCGCCGAGCAGATCGAGGGTCTCAAGGAAGGCGGCGCCGAAGTCGCCTGGATCGAGACGATGTCTGCTCCCGACGAGATCCGCGCCGCCGCCGAGGCTGCCATCCGCGTCGGCCTGCCCTACACCTATACCGGTTCCTTCGACACCGCCGGCCGCACCATGATGGGCCTGCTACCCAGGGATATCCACGGCGTCACCGACGGGCTGTCGCAGGCGCCGCTTGGCGTTGGCGCCAATTGCGGCGTCGGCGCGTCTGACATCCTGGCCTCGCTGCTCGACATGACCGAGGCGAAGCCGGAGGCAACGGTGATCGTCAAGGGCAATTGCGGCATTCCCGAATTCCGCGGCACCGAAATCCATTATTCCGGCACACCCGAACTGATGGCCGACTATGTCAGGCTCGCCGTCGATGGCGGCGCCAAAATTATCGGCGGCTGCTGCGGCACCTCGTTCCAGCACCTTGCCGCCATGCGCAAGGCGCTCGACGCGCACACCAAGGCGGA
>NZ_RZRR01001178.1:0-1393 GCF_003998555.1 Mesorhizobium sp. M7A.F.Ca.CA.002.09.1.1
ACACACGCTGAAAATGCCAGATGGCAAACAGCGTCGTGGCGCTGCCGGCGATGATCGAGGTCATGGCCAGACCGATTGCCGCCAGCAGGAATTTTCGTGTCAGGAACCCGGGCAAGGATCGCTTCGGCGGCGGCGTTCTTGCTTTTCCCGCGCGGTGATCCGCCCAGCCGGCATAGGCGCCGACCAGAGCCGCGGTCGCGGCGAACGACATCTGAAAACTCGGGCCGACCACCTCATGCGGCGACACCACGATGACGGCGATCGCCGAGATCGCCAGATTGCGCATGGTGAGTGCTGCTCGATCGAACAGAACTGCAATCAGCATCACTGCCAGCATGATGAAGCTGCGTTCGGCGGCGACGACGATACCTGAGATGACGAGGTAGGCTGCGATCGAGAACAGTGCGGCGGCAGCGGCATACTTCTTGACCGGGCGACGCGCGGAAAAATCGGGAAACAAGGCGAAGGCGCCGCGCAGCAACCCCATGATGGTGCCGGCGACCAGAGCCATATGCAGTCCCGAAATGGAGATGATGTGGTAGATGCCGGTACGTCGCATCGCCTCATTGATGTCGTCGGGAATGCCGGCGCGCACGCCGACGATCAGCGCCGCGGCGATCTCGCCTTCGGCGCCGCCGACGCTCGCCCTGATATGGTCGGCGATGCCTTCACGGGCATTTTCCACGCTGGAGGAAATTCGGGCCGACAGCGGCATGTCGCCATCATCGCTGACGACAAGCTTGGGATTGCCGAGAAAGAACCCGCTGCCGCCAATGCCGGCAAAATAGCTGTCGAAGGAGAAATCATAGCTGTCCGGTCGCACCGGCCCGGTCGGCGGCAAAAGCTTGGCATATCCAGTGATGAGAGAGCCTGCGGTCACGTCAGCCGGGATCTTGCGTGCCGAAAGCCGTACCCGTTCCGGCGCATAGCGCAGTTTCGGTCTTGCGGTCGATGTTACGTCGATGGTCAGCCGGATACGGCCAGTTTCCATACGGTCGAGCGAGACGACGCGGCCGGTCACCTGCGTCGAGATTTCCGAGCCCAACATTTGTGTGCCCGCACGCCACGTCTCGACCTTGGCAGCAAGCAGCCCTAGGGCGCACAAAAGTGCCGCCATGAAACACAGATGGGTCTTTGGCCATGAGCGCGAGACCAGCGCACAGATCCCCGTCAGGATGACAACCGCGACAGGTCTCGCAAAGTCGGGTTCAGCCGTCAGCGAAAAATAGCCGATCGCTCCGATCGCAAGGCAGACCGGTACCAGCAGGAAGGCCACGCCCCGGTCGAGTTCCAGGCTCGCCGCCATGTTCACGCTGTGGCGCAGGCGTGGCAGTGATATCAGGCCGATCTGCCGGCGCACGCGCACGATCCTGCCGGTTCCGGCAACAGGAAC
>NZ_RZRR01001179.1:0-1392 GCF_003998555.1 Mesorhizobium sp. M7A.F.Ca.CA.002.09.1.1
GTTTAGCACCGTACCGGCATTTGAGCGGTCATCGGCCAGAACCTTTGTCGTGGCGTCGTTCCTCGGCCGCGTGATGATCGACATCGGGGCCGCATCGTGCTGCTTGCCACCGATCCGGTCGTTTTTGCGATGGATTTTTCGCGCGGACGAGACGACAGTCGGCCCACATCAAACGAGGCTAGGTCATGACCGCAGCATTCCTCTCCCACATCGACAGCGAGCTCGCGGGGCTCAAATCGGCAGGCCTCTACAAGTCGGAGCGGGTGATCACTTCGACGCAGTCGGCCGAGATCGAGGTCGGCGGCGACAAGGTGTTGAATTTCTGTGCCAACAACTATCTCGGCCTCGCCGATAGCGCCGATTTGCGCAATGCTGCCAAGCAGGCGCTCGACCGCTATGGCTACGGCATGGCATCGGTGCGCTTCATCTGCGGCACGCAGGAAGAGCACAAGCAACTCGAAGCCACGATTTCCTCCTTCCTCGGCATGGAAGACACCATCCTTTACGGCTCCTGCTTCGATGCCAATGGCGGCCTGTTCGAGACGCTGCTGGGCGAGGAAGACGCCATTATTTCGGATGCCTTGAATCATGCCTCGATCATCGATGGTGTGCGGCTGTCGAAGGCCAAACGTTTCCGCTACGCCAACAACGACATGGCCGATCTCGAGGCGCGCCTGAAGGAAGCCCGGGACTGCCGCTTCCGGTTGATCGCCACCGACGGCGTGTTTTCGATGGATGGCATCATCGCCAATCTCAGGGGTGTCTGCGACCTCGCCGAGAAGTATGACGCCATGGTGATGGTCGACGACAGCCATGCCGTCGGCTTCGTCGGTCAGAACGGCCGCGGCTCGGCCGAGCATTGCGGCGTCGAGGGCAGGGTCGACATCATCACCGGGACGCTCGGCAAGGCACTTGGTGGGGCCTCCGGTGGTTACACCTCGGGCAAAAGCCAGGTGGTCGACTGGTTGCGCCAGCGCTCACGGCCGTATCTCTTTTCCAACACGCTGATGCCGGCGATCGCCGGCGCTTCGATCAAGGTGTTCGAGCTGATCAAGGACGGCGATGGGCTGCGCGACAAACTCTACGACAACGCTGCGCGGTTCCGGTCGCAAATGGGCAAGCTCGGCTTCACGCTGGCCGGAGCGGATCATCCGATCATCCCGGTGATGCTGGGCGATGCCAGCCTGGCGCAGGAGATGGCCGCGCGCATGCTGAAGCGCGGCATCTATGTCATCGGCTTCTCCTTCCCGGTGGTGCCAAAGGGGCAGGCGCGCATCCGCACGCAGATGTCGGCGGCGCATTCCAGCGCCGATATCGACCGCGCGGTGGAAGCGTTCGCCGCCGTCGGGCGCGAACTCGGGGTGATTTCCTGACAAGCCGGAATCGAAAAGC
>NZ_RZRR01001180.1:0-1390 GCF_003998555.1 Mesorhizobium sp. M7A.F.Ca.CA.002.09.1.1
CACGCCCAGGCCCCACTCCGCTCGACGATCTTCGCCAGAAGATCCGGCCGGCGCCGCAGGACCGGCTTGCCAGGATGGTCGACCTCAACGAGGAGCGCACCGCGCAGATCCTGCGCAAATGGGCTTCCCAGGAAGTGGCGGTGTAAACCATGCCTTCCGTAGCCCTCTTCGACCTTCTGCCTGATTTCGGCACGCGCGCGCAGCGTGCCGGCCAGCCCCGGGCAGCAGTCGATCCCGAACACAAGCCCGAGACGCCGGCGACGCAAGCCGATATCGGCACGCTGATCGCCGAGGCGGTTGCCCAGGCGGAGGCAGCGCTGGAGGGCCGCCTGGCGGCTGCGCATGACGCCGCGCTCGAAGCCGAACGCCAGGCCAGTGCTGAGGAAGCAAGGATATTTCTCGAAAGCCTTGGCGACGATGTCGGCAAGGCGGTCTCGTTGCACATCGATGCGATGGAGGCGCGCGTGACCGGACTTGTCGCCGGCACGGTCGCCCGCATCATCGGCGGCATCGTCAGCGACGATCTGCAGAAACGTTCGATCGATGCGTTGGCAGACGCCGTCCGCGAAGCGGTTGGCGACGCCGAGGCTGTGCGCATCGTCGTGCGCGGCCCGCTCTCGATGTTCGAAACACTGAAGGCATCGCTCGGACCCCGCGCCGCCAATCTCGATTTTGTCGAGGCGCCAGGCTTCGACCTGACCGTGGCTATCGACGAGGCGGTGTTCGAAACGCGCATGGCCGAATGGTCGACGACCCTCTCGGAGGTCCTGGCATGAGCGTCGCCAACGCCGATCAGGGCCGCCACGAGATCATCATCGTGCGGCGCAGTCATGACGACCATGACGAGGCCCACCATGGCGGCGTCTGGAAGATCGCCTTCGCCGACTTCATGACGGCCATGATGTGCTTCTTCCTGGTCATGTGGCTGATCAACGCCGCCAACGAGCAGACCAAGGCAGCCGTGGCCAGCTACTTCAACCCGGTCAAGCTGGTCGACCGCAATTCGAGCCGCAAGGGCCTGGAGGATCTCGGCGACGGCCCGCGCGCCATGGGACTGACGGCCGACGATCCGCAAGAGGCGACCAGCAAAGCCGGACAGAACGGCAATGCCGGCGCGGGCGCGTCCGAGCGCAAGCAGGACAAGCAGGAGCCACAGCAGGCGGAACACTCCGACGACCATCTCTTCGCCGACCCCTACGCCGTGCTTTCGGAAATCGCCACAGATACCGGCGTCATGCAGAATGTCAGCCAGAAAGGCGATGGCGGCGTGCAGGCTGCCGGCCCGGCTACCGGCGCCTCCGGTGGCGCCTCCTACCGCGATCCTTTCGAGCCGGATTTCTGGTCGCAGCAGGTCGCGGCGCCCGGCGCCGCGACCTGCTGCGACCAGAAA
>NZ_RZRR01000117.1:0-9146 GCF_003998555.1 Mesorhizobium sp. M7A.F.Ca.CA.002.09.1.1
GCTGGATGGCGTGCTATCGGGCGATGTCGCCTCCGATATCGTCGACTATACGGAGAAGCTGCCGGTCGAACGGGCTTACCGGGTGAGCGTGTCCTCGGTCGGTCACGCCACCGATCTCTATGTGCTGGTGTTCAAGGACCAGAGCGAAACGCGCAGGATCGACCGCATGCGCGCCGACTTCATCGCCAATGCCAGCCACGAACTGCGCACCCCACTTGCCTCCATCGCCGGCTTTATCGAAACGCTGCGCGGGCCAGCCCGCAACGACGCGGCGGCGCGCGACCAGTTTCTGCAGATCATGCAGAGCCAGACCGGCCGCATGGCGCGTCTGATCGACGATTTGTTGTCGCTGTCGCGGCTCGAGATGAAACCCTATCTGAAGCCGGGAACCGAGGTGGACCTGCGCCAGACCGTCGACAGCGTCATCGACTCGCTCGGACCGCTGGCCAGCGAAAACGCCGTTGCCATCGAGCGGCGCTACGCCGACGGACCGCTTCATGTGCCTGGCGATCGCGATGAGCTTTTCCAGGTTTTCGAGAACCTCCTGGAAAACGCCTGCAAATACGGGCAGTCGGGTGGGCGCGTGGTTGTATCCATAGCGCATAGCGATGCCGGACCAGAGCCGGGCATCGACGTGACGATCAGGGACTTTGGCCCTGGCATTCCCGAGGAGCACATTCCGCGCATTACCGAGCGCTTCTACCGCGTCGATGTCGAGACCAGCCGGACCCAGAAAGGCACCGGCCTCGGCCTGTCGATCGTCAAGCATATCCTGACGCGCCACAACGCCCGGCTTTCGATCAAGTCCGAAGTCGGCAACGGCGCGGCATTCTCGGTTCATTTGCCGGCGCACTGATATCGCCCTAATTCAAGGGCACTGTTTCTTTTTTCTGTCATCCGGCTAGCGTATCAGCGGGGATTCGAGGAAACGACTCAAAATCAAAACACCCCGTGGGAAGGCATTTGCCATGCAGTCCGTGCACATCGTCAGCGCTTATGACGAGGAGTTGAAATATCTGTCGAAGCGCATCGCCGCGATGGGTGGCCATGCCGAGCGCATGGTCGAACAGGCGGTCACCGCTCTCGTCAATGCCGACCCGGGCCTTGCCCAGAAGGTCATCCGCGACGATACCGTACTGGACGAGGGCCAGCGCGAAATCGACGACAAGGCGATCATCATCATTGCCAAGCGTCAGCCGATGGCGGCGGATTTGCGCGAGATAGTCGGGACCATCCGCATCTCCGCCGACCTCGAACGGGTTGGCGATCTCGCCAAGAACGTTGCCAAGCGGGTTGTCGCCGTCACCGACGGACGCCAGCCGACCAGCCTGTTCCGCGGCCTCGAGGCTCTGTCCAACCTGGCATTGACCCAGCTCAAGGAAGTGCTCGACGTCTACGCGTCCCGTTCGGTGGAGAAGATCGGCTTCGTGCGCGATCGTGACGACCAGATCGACGCCATGTACACATCGCTGTTTCGCGAATTGCTGACCTACATGATGGAAGATCCGCGCAACATCACGCCCTGCACGCATCTGCTGTTTTGCGCCAAGAACATCGAGCGTATCGGTGATCACGCCACCAACATAGCCGAGACCATCTACTACATCGTCACCGGCGATCAGTTGCCGGCTGAGCGGCCCAAGGGCGACAAGACCGACAAAATCAGCCTTTCCGAGACGCAGCCGGTGAAGTGAACGCCGCCTCTCGAACCGTCACCCGATTTACGATAAGCTTTCCGGGCTTTGCCTCTATCCTCGTCCGTGGATTTGCTCCGGGAGGTCGTGATGGAAAATGTTCGGAACCTGACCCCGGCGCCTGCGCCGATATCCGGCATTATCGCTTGCGGCGTTTACACCGCGGGCCGCCGCATCGCCGACATTCCCATCGAGGAAGCCGGCGAATGGGCAAAAAAATCCGGTCACGTCGTCTGGATCGGCCTGTTGGAGCCCGACCGTAACCTGTTGCTGCGCGTCCAGGCGCAGTTTCACCTGCATGAGCTGGCGATCGAGGATGCCGAGCACCCGCACCAGCGGCCGAAGATCGAGCAATATGGCGACGCCTTGTTCATCGTCGCCCGCACCGCGCAGCTGATCGAGGGCCGGGTCACCTTCGGCGAGACCCATTTGTTCGTCGGCTCAGGCTACATAGTCAGCGTCAGGCACGGTCCCTCGACGTCCTATGCCGCCGTTCGTCAGCACTGGGAAAGCTGCCCGCACTCGCTGGCCAAGGGCGAGGATTTCGTCCTCTATGCCATCCTCGATTTCATCGTCGACAATTACATGCCGGTGCTCGAGCAGATCGAGGACGAGGTCGAGGCGATCGAGGACAAGGTTCTGCTGAAGCCGATGACCGCTCCCGACATAGAGCGGCTCTATATGCTGCGCCGCGATCTCCTGCGCCTGCGCAATGCCGCGCTTCCGCTGGTCGAAGTCTGCCGAAGGCTGACCAGCGCCGAGCTGCCGCAGATCCACACCGCCATGCATCCGCTGTTCCGCGACGTCACCGATCACATCCGCACCGTTCAGGAGAAGATCGACAGCCTGCGCGAGGTGCTGGCATTCGCTTTCGAGGCGAGCTTGCTGGTCGGCCAGAGTCAGGAAACGGCCAACACCAAGAAGCTCGCTTCCTGGGCCGCAATCCTGGCGGTGCCGACGGCGCTCGCCGGCATTTACGGCATGAACTTCAGCGACATGCCGGAACTGAAGATGGAATACGGCTATCCGGTGGTTCTGGCCACGATCGCGCTGATCTGCGCGTTTCTGTATTGGCGGTTCAGGAAGAATGGCTGGTTGTGAAGTAGGGCAGTAGGGCAGTAGGGCAGTAGGGCAGTAGGGCAGTAGGGCAGTAGGGCAGTAGGGCAGTAGGGCAGTAGGGCAGTAGGGTGGCATTTCGTGAGCGCGACTTTCCGCGCACATACTGCCCTACTGCCTTACTCCCCTATTCCCTTATCTACCTGCTCCGCCGCCGCTCCGATGCCGGCTGGAATGCCACGCGGGCGTGGTACTTGCAGTAGGGACCGGTTTCGGCGGCATCGTTGCCGCAGAAATGGAAGTCCTCTGAAAGCGGATCGCCGTTCGGCCATTTGCAGGTCCGCTCGGTCAGCTCGACCAGCTGCAGATGCCGCGAGATCGGCAGCACGACATTTTCGACCGGGCGGATGTAATGGCGTGCCACGGGTTCGGCGTCGAACTGCGTCTGCAAAGCGGTCGCGCCGACCGATGTCGTGACATGGCGTGCCGTGGTTGCGGCGCGTGATACCGATTTCTGGACAGTCGATCCTTGCGCTGCCTTCTTCTGGCGTGTTGGCGTGGCGGTCGAGCGACCGCGGCCCGACAGTTTCAGCCGATGCACCTTCCCGATGACCGCATTGCGGCTGACCCCTCCAAGCTGCGCAGCAATCTGGCTTGCGCTCAGACCCTCCGACCACAGTTTTCTCAAGAGTTCTACCCGCTCGTCAGTCCAGTTCA
Source organism: Mesorhizobium sp. M7A.F.Ca.CA.002.09.1.1 (assembly GCF_003998555.1). NCBI lineage: Bacteria > Pseudomonadati > Pseudomonadota > Alphaproteobacteria > Hyphomicrobiales > Phyllobacteriaceae > Mesorhizobium > Mesorhizobium sp. M7A.F.Ca.CA.002.09.1.1. The sequence continues at coordinate 3,468 of NZ_RZRR01000117.1, forward strand.
TGAGACCGCGCTCCTCTAAGCGTGCGGCAATCGGAATCCTTCTCCCGACCCGGCAACATTTGCCAGGGCAGACACCACATATATCTGGTGATTAGGTCCGCCGCACGAAATCTAGTTATTTCTCGACTACAACTACTCTATGCGCTGACTCGGTGACAAGAGTCCCAAGTGCAACACGAATCGGTTTTTTCGGTTTTCCCCAACTTGCCCGGTCGCTTATGAGCCGGCGTCCCGTCGGGGGGCTTGCCGCGCGCCACTACGCGACGTTTTCGTTGACTTCATGGCCGAAAAACAGGATAAGCCGCACAGGCCGCCGCTTTGGCGGCTTTTTTGATTTTCCGGTACCGGAGACGCATATAATGAGCGGTTCGGCGCTTTACGAGACCTTTGCTCGCGCACCCCTGGCCTTCGACCACGGGGAAGGCACATGGCTGATTACCGACAAGGGCGAGCGATATCTCGATTTCGCCGGCGGCATCGCCGTCAATTCGCTGGGCCACAGCCATCCGCACCTGGTCGCCGCACTCACCGAGCAGGCAGCCAAGCTGTGGCATGTCTCCAACCTCTACGAGATCCCCGGGCAGAGCCGGCTTGGCGAACGGCTGGCCGACGCCACCTTCGCCGACAAGGTGTTCTTCACCAATTCCGGCGCCGAGGCGCTGGAATGCGCGATCAAGACGGCGCGGCGCTACCATTTCGTCAAAGGCCATCCCGAGCGCTTTCGCATCATCACCTTCGAAGGCGCCTTCCATGGCCGCACGCTGGCGACCATCGCGGCTGGCGGCCAGTACAAGTATCTCGAGGGCTTCGGCCCCAAGGTCGAAGGTTTCGACCAGGTCGGCTTCGACGACATTGACGCCGCCGAAAAGGCGATCACGCCGGAGACGGCCGCGATCCTGATCGAGCCGGTGCAGGGCGAGGGCGGTATCCGCCCGGTGCCGACGCAGTCGCTGAAGCGGCTCAGGCAATTGTGCGAGCAGCACGGCCTGCTGTTGATCTACGACGAGGTCCAGTGCGGCATCGGCCGCACCGGCAAGCTGTTCGCACATGAATGGTCGGGTGTAACGCCCGACATCATGGCGATTGCCAAGGGTATCGGCGGCGGCTTCCCGATGGGCGCCTGCCTTGCCACGGATGAAGCGGCGGTCGGCATGACCGCCGGCGTGCATGGCACCACGTTCGGCGGCAACCCGCTTGCCATGGCGGTCGGCAACGCCGTGCTCGATGTCGTGCTGGAAGACGGCTTCCTCGAAGATGTCCAGCGCAAGGCGCTGCTGATGAAGCAGGGTCTGGCGTCGGTCGCCGACGAGTTTCCCGAAATCATCGAGGACATCAGGGGTGCCGGGCTGATGCTCGGCCTCAAATGCGCCATGCCCAACACCAAGGTGAACATGGCCTTGCGCGACCAGCACCTGTTGACGGTTCCGGCCGGCGACAACGTCATTCGCCTGTTGCCGCCGCTCACCGTCACCGACGCCGAGATCCATGACGCGCTCAACCGCATCCGCGCCGGCGCCAAGGGCCTGGCGGAGGCGATCGCTTCCGCCGCGGCGAAGTAATCCCGGAATCATTGCTGATGTCAGTTCGCCATTTCACCGATCTTTCCACCGTTTCCGAAGGCGACCTGCGCTTGATGCTGGACGACGCGGTGGTGCGAAAGGCGCGGCTCAAGGCCGGCGAGCGCACCAAACCGCTCGAAGGCAAGGTGCTGGCGATGATCTTCGACAAGCCGTCGACGCGCACGCGCGTCTCCTTCGACGTCGGCATGCGGCAGCTCGGCGGCGAGACCATCATGCTGACCGGCACCGAGATGCAGCTCGGCCGTTCCGAGACCATCGCCGACACCGCCAAGGTGCTGTCGCGCTATGTCGATGCGATCATGATCCGCACCACCTCGCATGAGCGGCTGCTGGAATTGACAGAGAACGCCACCGTGCCGGTGATCAACGGACTGACCGACGATACCCATCCCTGCCAGCTGATGGCCGATATCATGACCTTCGAGGAACATCGCGGTCCGGTAGCCGGCAAGACCATCGCCTGGACCGGCGACGGCAACAATGTGCTGCATTCCCTGCTCGAGGCCTCGGCCCGGTTCCGCTTCAACCTCAACGTCGCCGTTCCCGAAGGCAGCGAGCCGGCGCAGAAGCATATCGATTGGTCGCAGGCGCATGGCGGCAAGCTGCACTTCACCCGCTCGCCCGAGGAAGCCGTCGATCAGGCCGACTGCATCGTCACCGATTGCTGGGTGTCGATGGGCCAGGAGCATCGCGCCCGCGGCCACAATGTGTTCTCGCCCTACCAGGTCAATGCCAAGCTGATGGCGAGAGCCAAGCCGGACGCGCTGTTCATGCACTGCCTGCCGGCGCATCGCGGCGAGGAAGTGACAGACGAGGTTATCGACGGACCGCATTCGGTGGTCTTCGACGAGGCCGAGAACCGGCTCCATGCCCAGAAGGCCGTGCTTGCCTGGTGTCTAGGCGCTTGAAGTGTCTGGGCGCTTGATCCCTGGGAGCTTGATCTGCGGGCGTGTGATGCCTATTTGCGCCGCATCACGCAAATCAAGCGCGTTTCGACGCATGCGCCCCGGAGGGCGGCATGGCCGCGCCCTGGAGCTTTGTCATGTTGGAAACCTATCAAGTGACTGAACATCACCCCAAACTCGGCGAATTCGGCTATGCCGGCGACGATCACGTCGTGCCGTTCGAGGTCGGCCCTCTCGACGTGCGCGGCCGCACGGTCCAACTCGGGCCGATGCTGGACGCCATCCTCAGCCGCCACGATTATCCCGAGCCGGTCGCCCGCCTGCTGGCGGAGGCCTGTGTGCTGACCGTGCTGCTCGGCACTTCGCTGAAGTTCGAGGGCAAGTTCATCCTGCAGACCCGCACCGACGGACCCGTCGACATGCTGGTTGCGGATTTTTCCACGCCCTCGGCGCTGCGCGCCTATGCGCGTTTCGATGCCGACCGGCTGGAAGCGCTGGTCGCGGCGGGCGAAACCTCCCAACAGACGCTGCTCGGCAGTGGCGTGCTGGCGCTGACCATCGACCAGGGCGCCCATACGCAGCGCTATCAGGGTATCGTCCAGCTCGATGGCGAGACCCTGGAAGACGCGGCACGCACCTATTTCCGTCAGTCGGAGCAGATCCCGACGGATATCAGGCTGTCGGTGGCCAAGCTTTTGACGCCCGGTCCCGGCGGCGCCCGCGAGCAATGGCGCGCCGGCGGTATCCTGGCGCAGTTCCTGCCGCAGTCGCCCGAGCGCATGCGCGTCCCGGACCTGCCGGGCGGCGATGGCGATCCGCGTGAGGAGATCCACGATCCGGTCGACAATTCCTGGCAGGAGTTGCTGGCTCTGCTCGGCACCATCGAGCCGACCGAACTGATCGACCCGACGATCGGCGCCGAGCGGCTGCTCTACAGGCTGTTCCACGAGCATGGCGTGCGCGTCTTCGGCGGCGTTCCGGTCGCCGACCAGTGCTCGTGCTCCAGGGACAAGATCCGCGGCATCCTCGAGGGTTTTTCCGCCCAGGAGATCAAGGACAGCACCGAAGACGGCGGCATCCACGTCGCCTGCGAATTCTGTTCGAAGCAATATGATTTCGACCCGGCGGAATTTGCGGCCCAGTAGAGTAGAAACCACGCCTCACCGGTCGCTCCGCGGCCGGTGAGGCGAAATCAATTCACCGTCCGCCGCGTCCCCGGCAAGTCCAGCGAAAACGCCGGAATGGCGATGTCGAACGTCTCGCCCCGCTTGTTGCGCATCGTGTAATGCCCGACCATGATGCCGGACGGTGTCGAGAGCGGGCAACCGGACGTGTACTGGTAGCTGTCGCCGGGATTGAGTTCGGGCTGGTCGCCGACCACGCCGGGGCCGCGCACTTCCTCGACCCGGCCGGTGCCGTCGGTGATGTGCCAATAGCGCGACAGAAGCTGCACGAAATCGTCCGACTGATTGTCGATCGTTATCTGATAGCCCCAGACATAGCGGTTCTCCGAGGGATCCGAACGGTCCTCCAGATAGAACGGCCTGACCTGCACTTCGATGTTGCGCGTGACGGCGCTATACATAAGCGGCTCCAAAAAACGGTTCCAGCGGAACTTTCGGCGCTCCGTGCGGTTAGGTCAACCGATCGAAGCCTCCTCTGGCCGGCCTCGCGGGCAGGTGCCGACAAAGAATGTCATTTAAGTGACATATGACAATGATGGTGTGCGCGGACTGGTGACGCGCGACTCGGGCGCTCTGCTGAACTGTTGAAACCGGTCATCTTGCGGACCGGTTTTCCTGGAGTGACCGGATCTCGATGCAACTCACTCTCATAGCCGCCACGCTTTCAACCGTCCTCATCCTCTCGAATCTCGCCAGCATCGTGCTCGCCGTGTCGCGTCTGAGACGGCGTCGCACCATTGCGCCGCCGGCCGGCAAGCCGCGGCCGGTGTCGATCGTCGTGCCGTCGCGCGGCGTCGAGCCGTTCACGCAGGAGACGCTGGAGCGCGCCTTCTCGCTCGACTGGCCGCGCTATGAGCTGATTTTCTGCGTCGCCCATGCCGACGATCCGGTGATCAAATTGATAAACAGGACGATCGTCCGGTTTCCGAAAGTGCCGGCCTGGCTGCTTGTCGGCGATGACCGCATCAGCGCCAATCCGAAACTCAACAATTGCGTCAAGGGCTGGGAAGCGGCGCGGCACGACTGGGTCGTCCTGGCCGATTCCAACGTGCTGATGCCGAGGGACTACATCCAGCACCTGATGGCTGCCTGGCGGCCCGGCACCGGCCTTGTCTGCTCGACGCCGATCGGCTCGCGGCCGGCCGGCTTCTGGGCCGAGGTCGAATGCGCTTTCCTCAACACGCTGCAGGCGCGCTGGCAATATGCCGGTGAGGCGCTCGGCCTCGGCTTTGCCCAGGGCAAGAGCATGCTCTGGAACAAGCCGATGCTCGATGCCAATGGCGGCATCCGCGTGCTGGCCGCCGAGATCGCCGAGGATGCCGCTGCGACCAAGCTGGTGAACAGTCTCGGCCTGCGCGTCAATCTCGTCGCCGCCCCCTTCGAGCAGCCGCTTGGCCGGCGCTCGTTTGACGAGATCTGGTCGCGTCAGGCCCGTTGGGCGCGCCTGCGCCGCGTCACTTTCCCGCTGTTCTTCGCACCCGAAATCCTGACGGGCGCCGTGGTGCCGCTGGTGCTTGCGCTGATTGCAGCGGCAAGCGCCGGCTTCAGCCTCTGGGCAACCGCCCTTGCCGTGCTGGCGGCCTTCTATCTTCCGGAGTGCGCCCTGGCCTGGTCCAAGGGCTGGTACCTGTCGCCACGCATGGTCGCCGCGATCATGGCGCGCGACCTGATCCTGCCGGCGATGTGGGGGCGCGGTTGGCTCGGCGGCGCCGTCGACTGGCGCGGCAATGCGATGACCATCGGCACCAAGACGGCCGAGCTGGAAGAGACGCCGTCCGGCGCCTGAAGGCCTCCTACCTGGCCTTCAGCGCCTGCGCGATGTCCTCGAGCAGATCGTCGGCATCCTCCAGGCCAACCGACAGCCTGAGCGTGCCCGGCCCGATGCCGAGCTCGGCGCGCGCCTCGTCGCTGAGATGTTTGTGCGGCGTCGGCGCCGGGTGGGTGAGCAGGCGCTGGGCGTCACCGAGATTGTTGGAGAGCAGGACGATGTCGAGCGCGGTCTGCAAGGCG
>NZ_RZRR01001181.1:0-1389 GCF_003998555.1 Mesorhizobium sp. M7A.F.Ca.CA.002.09.1.1
GTTCAAATATTTGAGCAATGTCTGGCGTTTCGAACCCGACGGCGCCGGTTGCGCCGTCCGCTTCTTCATCGACTACGAGTTCAAGAGCCGTATTCTGGGCGCGGTCATGGGAACCATGTTCGATCGTGCCTTCCGCATGTTCGCCGAAGCCTTTGAGAAGCGCGCCGACGTCATCTACGGTACAAAACCGTCTTGAGGCTTGCGCATGCTTTTCTGGATAGCAAGCACCGTTGGACTGGCGATCGCCTATCTCTTCGGTTCAATGCCCACGGGTTATCTGGCGGGGAAGCTGCTCAAGGGCATCGATATCCGGGAGCATGGCTCCAAATCCACCGGGGCAACGAACGTCTTGCGGGTCTTGGGAAAATGGCCGGCGTTGGTGGTGTTGCTGGTGGATGTGCTGAAAGGTGCTGGGGCGATCGTCTTTGCCCGCTGGGTTCATCACGTTGCCGTTGGTTACGCTATCGACCCCGCTTGACCTGCAAGCCTGGGTGCCTTGGGCTGTTTGCCTGGCCGGAATTGCCGTGTTGTTGGGACATGGCCGTTCGATCTGGTTGAATTTCACAGGTGGCAAATCCGCTGCGACGGGGCTTGGCGTGTTGCTGGCTCTGTCTTGGCCGGTAGGTGTGGGGGCTGCGGCGGCTTTTGGTGCTGTGCTGGCTACGTCTCGGATAGTTTCCCTGAGTTCGATGGTAGCGGCGTTGACCGCGATCGCCCTCATCTGTGGCCTGGAGCAACCGTTGGCCTATCGGTTGCTGGTGATTGCGGGCAGCATCTACGTGGTTATGCGCCATCGTGCCAATATTCAGCGGCTGCTGGCTGGGACGGAGCCACACTTGGGGCAAAGCAGCCCGGAATCGAAAACGTAGCCGCAAATCCGGCTTTCGGGTCCGCCCGCCCAACGTTTTATAATCCTATCCGAGTGCTTGCAGGCCCAGTTCCAGCGCTTGCCGGACCGTTTCGCGACGGATGAAATCGCGGCCTTTGTCTGCAAAGAGTTGGTGCTCGGCGACAATCGGTCGGCCGTCCAGCGCAACCCCGAACCAGACCAGGCCGACCGGTTTTTCCGCCGAACCGCCGCCAGGCCCGGCGATCCCGGTAACCGCCAGGGTCAGCCCGGCGCGCGAACGGGTAAGCGCGCCTGTCGCCATTTCGATCGCAGTCTCGCGCGAAACCGCCCCATGCGCATCGAGCGTGGCGGCGGAAACGCCGAGCATGTCCATCTTGGCTTCGTTGGAATAGGCGATGAAGCCGCGATCGACCACGGCGGACGAGCCCGCGATGTCGGTGAGTGCCGCGATGATCATGCCGCCGGTGCAGCTTTCCGCCGTTGCCAGCATGATGCCGCGTTTCTGGCAGGCTTGCAGCAAGGCATTTGCCAGGTCGCTG
>NZ_RZRR01001182.1:0-1387 GCF_003998555.1 Mesorhizobium sp. M7A.F.Ca.CA.002.09.1.1
GCCTAGCAGGCTTCCAGCCGGCGGCCTTCATTGCCACGCCGATCCTGAAAGTGGTCGAGCCGATGCTGCCTGGCCCGCCGGCTGGAAGCCTTCTAGGCCTGGCGTATCGAAGTCGCTGGGCAGCACGAAGGCCGCGCCCATCGACACTTCATTGGCCGCGCCGCCACGATGAAGCAGCGCGGTCTTGCTGCCGCCGATGTTGAGGATACGGCGCTGGTCGGCGCCGAGACAGGCGACGAACGCCGCAGCCTGCGCCGACGCCTCCGCCAATGCCTTTGCCGGTCCGCCGAAAAGGCCGGGAATGAGCGGCGCATGCGCCTCGTAGGCCATGACGCCTTCGCAATGCAGCCGGGCCGGCAACGCGCTCAACGCCTTCGACAAGGCCGCGGGATCAGCAAAGCCGCCGCGATGCAGCCCGACATCGATCTCGAAAGCGATGCGCAGGCCGATGCCGAGTTCGTCAGCGAGAGCACCGTATTCCGCCAGTCTCTCCTCGCTGTCGATCAGCCAGCAGACACGCGACCAGTCGGCATCACCCTTCACCAGCGCAGCCCTTGCCGCACCGATCGGCATCGGCTTGCCGTAGAGCAGATCGGCATCCGGAAACGCCTTCAGCACCGCCTCGCTGATCGGCGGGTGGAAGGTCATGAAGCGCTCATGGCGAAGCGCCTTGCCTATATGCGCAAGCAGCGGCAGGCAGGCGAGCGATTTGTCGACCAGCCGCACGGCCAGGCCGGGATCCAGCCTCCCTTTTACCAGGGCAATGTTTCCGTCCAGCCGATCGCGGTCGAGCAGCAGGCAGGGTCGGAAGATGCCGGCGGTCTTCAGCGCATCCGAGAGGGTGGAAAAATAGGTGCTCATCATTCGATGCCGAACAGGCCGGCCATGTAGGGCGACACGAAGCGGTTTTCCGGATCGATGTCGCGGCGCGCCGCCATGGCATCGTCCCAGCGCGGGTAGAGCTTTTTCAGCTCCGCCGCTTTCAGGCTGTGCATCTTGCCCCAATGCGGCCGGCCGCCATATCTGCGGAAGATCGGCTCTGCCGCCCGCATGAACGGCAAAGGATCGTTCGCGGCGTCATGGTGGATGGCGATGGAGCAGGTCAGCCTGTTGTAGAATGGCGAAAGCCAGAACTGGTCCGGCGCGACCGAGCGCACCTCCATCGGGAAATAGACCTCGGGAAAGCGCTTCTCGGTCAGCTCGATGATCTCGGCCAGCGCCTTCGGCCCTTCCTCGAACGGCAAATGATATTCCATCTCGTTGAACTTGGTCTGCCGGTCGCTGGCATAGACGTTGAGCCAGTCCTGCACGTAGTCCTCGGCGGGAAATTTGGCGGCCGCCGATCGGATCAGGCGGCCACGCAGCGATGGCAGCCAGGCAAGTGAAG
>NZ_RZRR01001183.1:0-1386 GCF_003998555.1 Mesorhizobium sp. M7A.F.Ca.CA.002.09.1.1
GCTGGGCAGGCGCCGGCGTCGACCTTTGCCAGCTTGGCTCGACCTTGGCGGCAGGCGGCGGCGCGGGTTGATAGGGCTCGGGCTTGGCGACGGGCGGTGCCGGCCAGGCCGATTCCGCCTTCGCCGGCTGCCTCGTATGGCTTGGCTGGTTCTTGTTGCGATCGATCGACGAAAAGATGTGTTCCAGCTCCGCGAGCGGGTCGGTCTCCGGCACGCTCTTGGCATAATCGCGCTCGACGCTTGTAATGGCGTCTTCCAGCGAACGCATCTGCGTGGCTATGGCTTCGGGAGCCCACGGCGGCGAACGTTCACCAAGCTTCTTCGCTAGCATGGTGCGAACGCTGGCATAGATGCGCGTACGCTTTTCCGGCGTCTCGTCGCCATGCTTGTCGAGCGCGTTTTTCAGAATAGCAACGAAATCTGCCATGCTTCAGTCGACCTGTATTTTGCTTCCGCGTCGGCCCCCGCAAATCAGCCGCGATGCCCGGAAAGGCTCAGAAACTAGTCTTGAAACGGATCGGTCACAAGTATCGTGTCGTCGCGTTCCGGGCTGGTGGAAAGGAGCGCGACCGGTGCGCCGATGAGCTCCTCGATGTAGCGGACATACTTGACCGCCTGGGCCGGCAGATCATTCCAGCTGCGCGCGCCGGCAGTGGTGCCTTTCCAGCCCTCGAGCGTCTCGTAGACCGGTTCGACACGTGCCTGCGCGCCCTGGCTGGCCGGCAGATAATCGATCATCTCGCCGTCGAGACGGTAACCGGTGCAGACCTTGATCTCGTCCAGCCCGTCAAGCACGTCGAGCTTGGTCAGCGCGATGCCCTTGATGCCGTTGACCGCGACGGCCTGGCGCACCAGCACCGCGTCGAACCAGCCGCAGCGGCGCTTGCGACCGGTGACGACGCCGAATTCATGGCCGCGCGTGCCGAGGAATTCGCCGACCTCGTTCTTCTGCTCGGTCGGGAACGGACCCTCGCCGACGCGTGTCGTATAGGCCTTGGTGATGCCGAGCACATAGCCGATGGCGCCCGGGCCAACGCCGGAGCCGGCGGCAGCCTGTCCGGCAACCGTGTTCGACGAGGTCACGAACGGATAGGTGCCGTGGTCGATATCGAGCAGTGTGCCCTGCGCGCCCTCGAACAGGATGCGCTCGCCAGCCCGGCGCTTGTCGTCGAGGATCTTCCAGACCCGGTCCATATAGGGCAGGATGTCGTCGGCGACCGAGGTTAGTTCCTGCATGATCGTGTCATGCGTGACTTCCGCATGACCAAGCCCGCGACGCAGCGCATTGTGGTGCGTCAGCAGCCTGTCGATTTTCAAGGGCAGTGTTTCCAAATCCGCCAAATCCATCACCCTGACCGCGCGCCGGCCCACCTTGTCCTCATAGGC
>NZ_RZRR01001184.1:0-1386 GCF_003998555.1 Mesorhizobium sp. M7A.F.Ca.CA.002.09.1.1
GAGCATCGAGGTTTTCGGATTGTTGGGCGAGGGTGCGTTGACGAGGCGGAAGGAGGCGGTGCCGGCGGTGCTCTCGACCTCGATTTCATGCATGTTGCCGGCAGCTTTCGGATCGGCAACCACGCGCACTGTGACTTTGTCGATACCTGCAGCGAGCGCCACGGCGAAGGCGGCGTTGAGGTTTTTCGGATAGAGCTTTGCCGCTTGCGCCGGCGTGCCTTCGAAGAGGGATACCGCGTCGTGCTCGGCCGACAGGCCAAGAGTGGCAAGCTCGACTTCCCAAGCTGTCGGCGGCTTGCGCGAGGTGTAGCGCACCCGCGCCTCAGGAAGTGCGGCTATCGCCCTGAGATAGTCGAGACCGCCCAACGCGCCTGACGGCAGGACCAAGCGCGCGCCGCTATTGCGCGAAGCATCGGTCAGCCTCGCGGCAAGGATCGGATCGGCGAATGCACCGATCGAAGCGATGATGGTCGGGATGCCGGCTTCGAGAAGCGCGGGCACATAAGCGGCCACCGCCTCCTGGCTTGCCGCCTCCACCACCGCCCGGGGGCGCGGACCGATCAGCGCGTCAAGCTGCGTGACAGTGCTGACATTCGCCGGCAAGTCGCGGCGGGTACCTTCGCGCATCAGCGCCACCCAGCAAACCGAGTCCACTGGGAAAGCTGAGACGATCTCGCGCGCGATCGTGCCGAAGCCGATGAGGCCGAGCGTCACCATCCGAGGCTTCTTCAGGGATTCTGCCTCAGGGGATCGAACTTGTCGGCGAGGTCTGCCCCGAACACCGTCTTGCGCTCGATTTCCAGAACGTTTTCGGGGCGCGGGAAATTGGACGGCACACGGTCACCTGGCTTGCGCGGCTTGCCGATCAGGCGAAAGAAATCCTCGAGCCCGTTCGGCACGATCAACCAGATCCAGCGCAGGCGCGTGTCGCCGTCGTTGATGAACATGTGTCGGACATTCTTCGGCAGGAACACCACGCTGTCCGGTTCCAGCGGATATTCCTTGCCGTCGATGACGGCGCGGCCATGGCCTTCGATGACATAGACCGTCTCTTCGTTGCGGTCATGCGTGTGTTCGCGCACATAGCCGCCGGGCGCTACCGACTGCGTGCCCAGCGCGAAGGGGTGCTCCATGCCGACGATGTGCGGCGCGAGCGCCACGTCGATATGGCCGTTTGCGGGAACCGGCTGCCAGTAGCTTTCGCGCGTTTCGGTTCCGGAAACATGGATGCCAGAGGGCGCGGGTGGAAGGTTGGTGTCGTCCATGGCTCTGCCTGTCGAATGGAGCTGCGAAGGTCGTTCGGGCGCGTTGCTGACTTGGAGAGGGTACAGCGCAAAAAGTGTCGACACAATAGTAGACAGATTAAATTTCGTGCCTCTATATAGT
>NZ_RZRR01001185.1:0-1385 GCF_003998555.1 Mesorhizobium sp. M7A.F.Ca.CA.002.09.1.1
GATCTGGATGCCGGCGGTCTGCAGGTCCCGGTCCTTGATGCCGGCGGACTTCATCGCCGCGATCACGGCGGCCATGGCGTCATTGTTGGCGTCGAGCGCGGCGCGCGCGGTCTTGGCCTCGCGCATGACGCTCAGCGTCAGGACCGCCAGATCGGGGGCCACGGTTGCTTCGCCTTCGCCCGACACGATGATGCGGGGCGGCGTCGGCAGATCGGTGGCTCCAGCCATCGCCGGAAAAGCGATTGCAGCGGCGAGCGCGAGAGGCAAAAGATGTCTGGTCATGAAAATCTCCTTGGTCTGCGATCAAGTCGCAGACGTCGCGTAGAGCGCGATTATGGGTTGATTTGGGCGATCTGGGGAAGCCCGTCGGGAAAGCCTTGTGCCGCGATGCGAAAAACATTAATCCAGCCCGCGTGGGGCCTGTAGCTCAATGGTTAGAGCCGGCGGCTCATAACCGCTTGGTTGGGGGTTCGAGTCCCTCCGGGCCCACCATTACCGTTAGGTCCGTTCCGGACACATAGGTTACGGTTTATACCGGAGACATGGGTAACACTTTTGGCCCGAAGGGGTTTTGGAGTGGTTCGAGCCTGCATGTCTCATCGTCGAAATATCCCAAATCATAGTCCATGAAGCTAGCCAGCCAGATATGGTCCTCGACCTGTTTGATTCCGACGGTCTGGCCGGCAAAGACAAGGCTGAGGTTGATCTTCTTGCGGTTATAGCAGATGCGGCCGCAGGTGGTGACGGTGACGGCCTTGTCGTGAAACGGGTGGTCGAGATCGGGCAAGCCGGTGTAGGGACGCGTTGAGGGCGTGTAGCGCTCGGCCGGGCAGTCCATGTCGAGCGCCTGGTGCGGGCGTTGTGAGTTGAACTCGTCGATGAAGTCATCGAACCTGGCCTGCTGTTGAAGGAAATTGGCGCCGGCCGGTTTGGTGGTCTCCTTCTTGAGGGTGAGGTGCATGCGCTCATGGCGGCCATTCTGCTGCGGACAGCCCGGCTTGATGCGCTCGATGTCGATGCCCAGGCGCAGCCACCAGACCGACAGTTTGCTGAGATTGAACAGCGCGTTGGGGCTGGCGAAGGGAACGCCATTGTCGGTCCTGATCGCGCTGGGCAGGCCGAACTCTTTGAAAACGCTTTCGAACACGGTGAAGGCATAGGCTTCCTTGGTGGTCGAGAGCGCCTCGCAGGCGATGAGATAACGGCTGGCGAAGTCGGTGATGGTCAGCGGATAGCAATAGCGCCGATCGGCGAGCATGAACTCGCCCTTGTAGTCGGCACACCAAAGATCGTTAGGGCGACAGCCGTTTGAAAGTGGTGTCCCCGTCGCCCTGTTGCGCCTGCGCTTGCGGCGCTCGACCATGCCGTGGCGGTCGAGCACGGCA
>NZ_RZRR01001186.1:0-642 GCF_003998555.1 Mesorhizobium sp. M7A.F.Ca.CA.002.09.1.1
GTGGCGTTGATGTAGGTGACGCGGCCCTCCTGGTCGGCCGAAAAGAAGCCGGCCGGCGCGTGGTCGAGGTGATCGATCGCCTTCTGCAGATCGAGGAAGAAGCGCTCCTGCTCGGCCCGCTCCTGCGAGATGTCGGCAAGCTGCCAGGCCAGCATCGGCAGCCGCTGGCCCGGAACGCTGAAGGCGCGGGCGCGCGCGCGGTACCAGCGGGCGCCCGGCTCGGCACCGGGCCGAATGGACTGTGCGAGCCTAAACTCGCCGTCGCCCGGCTGGCCGTCGCGAAGGCCGGACGCCAGGCGATAGATCGTCACCGAGGCTTCGGGGACATCCGAGAGCAATCCCTCGACGGTCTTCAGGTCGGCAGCGGACGATGCTCCGGTCATATCCGCATAGGCGCGGTTGGCGTAGACGACGCGGCCCTTGGTGTCGGTGACGAGAAGCCCCTGCGACATCGAATCGACGAAGGATTTCGACAGTTCGTCGCCTGTCGAGCGTGGCGTGACCTGCACGAAGCCGATCGCCGTCGCGAACAGGAAGCCGACGCCGATCATCGCCAGCACGCCGAGCATGCCGAGCAGGAAAGGATCGCCGAGGCGCTCGCGGAAAAGACCGAAGACGATCGCGGCCCCCGTCAGAACGACG
>NZ_RZRR01001186.1:652-1384 GCF_003998555.1 Mesorhizobium sp. M7A.F.Ca.CA.002.09.1.1
GGGTAACCGCGCCCGGTCGCGTATTCTGGTCGACGATCGGTACCGGATAGAAATCGCCGCGCGCTTCCTTGGCCATGTGCCCCCTGCTCGTGAATTCCGGTGTTCCGACACCCGCCCCGTACCGGGTTGAATCACATTCTCCTAGTCCGGAAAAGGCCTGGGCGGCAAATGTCGGATAAAAATGATGTCTTCCGGCCTTCGGAGTTTTTCAAGCTGTTCAACAGCGTGAAACGCAACTTGCGGTGGCCCGCTGCAACGGTCTAGTGTCTTATCACTTCCAAGGGGCGATCAGGGGAAACCAATGCAATGGCTCGATAGCGTGGCAGGTCCCGGTTATGCCGCAGCATTGTTGTGGACGTTTGCAGCGCTCGTCCTGCTGGTCATCGTTCTCGTCATCGTCAAGCTGGTGCGCAACCTGACATTCGGAACCTTCGTCGCCGGCGGCCGGAACCGCAAGACGCGACTGGCCGTCATGGATGCCACCGCCGTCGACAGCCATCGCAGGTTGGTGCTGATACGCCGCGACGACATCGAACATCTGCTTCTGATCGGCGGTCCGACCGACGTCGTCGTCGAGCGCGATATCCGGCTTTCGGCGCCGCGCCGGCCGGCATTGACGGGAGAGGGCGGCTTGCAGCCGGTTCCGCCCGCCGCTCCGACAAGGCCGCGTCCGCCGCAACCCGCTCCGCCGCCGCTGAGACAGGCACCCGCTCCACAGCCGGTGAATACGAC
>NZ_RZRR01001187.1:0-1378 GCF_003998555.1 Mesorhizobium sp. M7A.F.Ca.CA.002.09.1.1
CCGCTTGCCGTCATCGAAGGCTTTGGCCGATTCCTCGCGCTGCTTCACCATCTTGGCCAGGATCTGCAGGATCTCCTCGTCGCTGGCCGGCTCCTTGCCTGACCCGCGATTGGCAATGTCGCGGTCGTGAATGGCGGCCTGGATCAGCCGCAATGTCGGCAGCCGGTGCTTGTCCTGCGCCTTCATCGCGCTCTTCAGGGATTCGGCGATTTTGCCGCGCATGGTGCATTCTCCTTCGATCGGCGCGGACAATAGCGCCGCGGGCGAGCCAAGGCAAACTCTGATGTGCCGGGGCAAGCCACTGATTTTGCTAGGCGAAATAAAATATGGCGGCATTTCGCATGATCATTGACCGCCCTGCCCCCTTCCCCTATGTACTGGGCCTTGCATGAACGGAAATTTGACTGCGTGGAAGCCGCGAAATCGCCGCTTCGCGCCGTTTGCCGCGCAGATGGCCCGCCGGGCCGGTTGCAGCGCGCGGCCTGACAGGAGTGCCGCATGGCCGAGATGACGCCCGCCTTGACCCCCGCTTGGGCCACGGAAAAGCCGACCGCCCTTCTGGTGCTGGCCGACGGTACCGTCATCGAAGGTCGCGGTCTCGGCGCCACCGGCTCCGCTGTCGCCGAAGTCTGCTTCAACACGGCGCTGACCGGCTATCAGGAAATCCTCACCGATCCGTCCTATGCCGGCCAGATCGTCACCTTCACCTTCCCGCATATCGGCAACATCGGCACCAATGACGAGGACATCGAGGATCTCAATCCGCTCGCCCGCGCCGGCGCCGTCGGCGCCGTGTTCAAGGCCGATGTCACCAACCCGTCCAACTACCGTGCCGGCACTGGTCTCGACCAGTGGCTGAAGAAGCGCGGCATCGTCGCTTTGTCGGGCATCGACACCCGCGCGCTCACCGCGCTGATCCGTGAAAAGGGCATGCCCAACGCCGTCATCGCGCATGCGCCCGATGGCGTGTTCGACATCGACGATCTGAAGCGCCGCGCCGCCGCATGGTCGGGCCTGATCGGGCTGGATCTCGCCAAGGAGGTTACGTCGGGCCAGTCCTCGGTCTGGCGCGAGACACCCTGGGTGTGGAACGAAGGCTTTGGCGAACAGATCGAACCGACAATGCACGTCGTCGCCATCGACTACGGCGTCAAACGCAACATCTTGCGCCTGCTCGCCGGCCTCGGCGCCAAGGTCACCGTGGTGCCGGCCAAGTCCGGCGCCGAGGAAATCCTCGCCATGCAGCCGGACGGCATTTTTCTCTCCAACGGCCCCGGCGACCCGGAAGCCACCGGCGACTATGCCGTACCGGTCATCCGGGATCTGCTGAAGACCGACATCCCGGTGTTCGGCATCTGCCTTGGCCACCAGATGCTGG
>NZ_RZRR01001188.1:0-1376 GCF_003998555.1 Mesorhizobium sp. M7A.F.Ca.CA.002.09.1.1
AGCTGGAGAAAGCAAAGAAGACGCCGCCGACGACGCCTGAGCCAAGTGCGGCAATGAAGATGAGAGTGGGAAGAAGTTTCGCGATCATGTCAGTTGCTCCAGATGCCCATTGTGCTTTCCTCCGCATAAACGTGATTAATCCTCACATTTGCAAAACGTGATAAACCCTCGTATTTTTCGAGTCAAGTGATTTTGGCGGCATTTGGAGTCAGGTATGGAAGACGCGGCAACCCCCGTTTCCGCACAGAAGCAGGCTGCTTCACCGCGTCGGGCGCCGAGCCAGCAGCGCAGCCGCGAGCGGGTCGAGCGCATGCTGGCGGCTGCCTCGGCGCTGATCGCCGAGCAAGGCAGCGATGCCATGCGCATGGGTGAGGTGGCGGAGCGCGCTGGGGTGTCGATCGGGTCGCTCTACCAGTTCTTTCCGGACAAGCGGGCGATCATCTGGGCGCTGGCCGAGCGCTACACCGCCGAAAGCCAGTCCTGCATTTCGGCAGCACTGGCTGGCATCAGCGACGCCGAAGGCCTGCAGTCCGCGTTTTCAGAGTTGGTCGACATCTATTACCGGCTGTTCCTGGCCGAGCCGGTGATCCGCGACATCTGGTCGGGCACGCAGGCTGACAAGGCGCTGCGCCAGCTCGAACTCGCCGACAGCCGTGCCAACGCCGAATTCCTCAGCGCGGTGCTGAAACGGCTGCGGCCGGCAGCCGATCCGGCGACACTGGAAACCACGGCGTTTCTGGTCTGGCAGATGGGCGAGGCCGCCATGCGGCTGGCGATCTCGGTTGAGCGGCAGGAGGGCGACAGGCTGGTCGCCGCCTACAAGCGCATGGCGTTAAGGGAATTGCTGGCCGAGTAGGACCGCGCCGCAACAAAAAACCCGCCACAGGGCGGGTTTTCGATCTGTGAAAGCTCGTTTGGCTTAAGTTCTTACTTGATGCAAGTCGTTATCCCAAAACCGCTTCGCACTTTTGGGCGACATGCAATTAGATGCCGAAACCTTCGAAACGCTTCTTGAACTTCGACAGGCGGCCGCCGCGGTCGAGCAGGGTCTGCTGGCCGCCGGTCCAAGCCGGGTGGGTGGTCGGGTCGATATCGAGGTTCATCGTATCGCCTTCCTTGCCCCAGGTCGAACGGGTCGTGTATTCGGTGCCATCGGTCATGACGACCTTGATGGTGTGGTAATCGGGATGGATGTCGGTCTTCATGGTTCGGTTCCTGGCTTGCCGGCGCTGGCGACGGGCATAAGCCTGCGTCGATGCGCCCCTTTTTAAAACTCGAAGCCGCAGCTATTGAGGAGCCACGGCTTCTAAAACGGTCGGCGAGCCTATACATCAGCCGGAATTGAATCACAAGGCCGCGGCAAGCGCATATTGAGG
>NZ_RZRR01001189.1:0-1375 GCF_003998555.1 Mesorhizobium sp. M7A.F.Ca.CA.002.09.1.1
AATCACTCCAGCAGAGCTTCCGTTGAACCGGTGCAACGGCAGCACTGCCCTGCATCAAATCACTCCAGCAGAGAAGCTGCCGCAGAACACCGTTGACACCGGGCCTGCCGCCTGCTTTTCGACACAGCCAGCGGGAAAGAGTGCAACCGCCGGTAATTCAGGGCGTTGGGCTTCCCGGGGGGGAGCACAACAAATGACCCCCTGTTCGTTTCGAAAGGAAGCTGATGCGACTGCGTTCCAAAGTCCTCGCGGCTGCGCTGACCCTGTGCGCCACGGCCTTGCCGGCGATGGCGCAGGAATGCGGCGGCGACTTCGAATCCTGGAAGCAGGGCGTCGCCGCGGAAGCCAAGGCGGCCGGCGTAGGTGCAGTGGGTCTCGACGCCCTTGAAGCGGCAACCTTAGATGACAAGGTGTTGGCGCGCGACCGCGCCCAGGGCGTCTTCACCCAAACCTTTGTCGAGTTTTCCAACCGGATGATCTCGGCCTATCGCCTGAAGCAAGGTGCGGCGAACATGAAGAAATACGCGGATGTCTTCGCCCGCGCCGACCAGCAGTTCGGCGTCCAGGCGCCGATCATCGCCGCCTTCTGGGCGCTGGAGACCGATTTCGGCGCCGTGCAGGGCGACTTCCACACGCTGAGCGCCCTGGTGACGCTTTCCCATGATTGCCGCCGGCCGCAGCTCTTCCGGCAACAGCTGGTGCCGCTTCTGGAACTGATCGATCGCGGCGTGCTGCCGGCCGATGTCAGGGGCGCCTGGGCCGGCGAGATCGGCCAGACGCAGATCCTGCCCTCCGACTATCTGGCACGCGGCGTCGACGGCGACGGCGACGGCAAGATCGACCTGCGCGGCAGCGTGCCTGATGTGATCATGACCACTGCCAACAAGGTGCTGTCGCGCGGCTGGAAACGCGACCAGCCCTGGATCCAGGAAGTCCGCGTGCCCGAAGACATGCCGTGGGATCAGACCGGTCGCACCAACAAGCTGCCGCTGTCGCAGTGGGCGCAATGGGGCGTCACCTACCCCAGCGGCGCGCCGCTGGTCGATAACGGCCTGAAAGCAGGCCTCGCGCTGCCGATGGGCCGCAAGGGGCCAGCCTTCCTCACCTACGACAATTTCGACGTTTATCTCGAATGGAATCAGTCCTTCACCTATGCGCTGACGGCAGCCAACCTTGCCGCACGGCTGGCAGGCGCGCCGCCGCTGGACCCGCGCAATCCCGAGACCGGTCTCAACAATGAGCAGATGAAGGCGTTGCAGACCAAGCTGGAAGCCAAGGGCTACGATGTCGGCACCGTCGACGGCATTTTGGGTACCAACACCCGCGAGGCGATCCGCAAGGAGCAGACGCGGCTAGGTTTGCCGGTGGATGGCTG
>NZ_RZRR01001190.1:0-1373 GCF_003998555.1 Mesorhizobium sp. M7A.F.Ca.CA.002.09.1.1
GGTGGGCCTATGGATTTTGTTCGGAATCGGCATCGTCAGCTATCTCTTCCTTGCCTGGAATCCTGATTTCTTTGCCAAATATGCGCCGGCTTATCTGAGCGGGCTTGGGGTCACGCTGGCGCTGGTTTCCATATCGATGGTACTCGGCGCGATCCTGTCGGTGCCCGTCGCTTACGGGCGCATGTCCAGCAACCGGATCCTGTCCGGCCTCGCCTATTGCTACGTCTATTTCTTCCGCGGCACGCCGCTGCTGGTCCAGACCTATCTGGTCTACTACGGATTGGGCTCGTTCCGCGTCGAACTCCAGTCGGTCGGCCTCTGGGATTTTTTCAAGGACGCGTTCAATTGCGGCGTCTTTGCCTTTGCGCTCAACACGGCCGCCTACCAGGCGGAGATTCTGCGCGGCGCCATAGAGAGCGTGCCAAGAGGGCAATGGGAAGGGGCGGCCTCGCTTGGCCTGCATAAGCTGCAGACGTTGCGCAAGATCATCCTGCCGCAAGCCTTGATCGTCGCCTTGCGGCCCTATGGCAACGAACTGATCCTGATGGTCAAGGCGTCCGCCATCGTCGCCATCATCACGGTCTACGATCTGATGGGCAATGCCAAGCTCGCCTTCGCCAACTCGTTCGACATCCAGGCCTATATCTGGGTCGCCCTCGTCTATCTGGTGATGGTCGAGATATTGCGGCATGGCGTCGAATGGATCGAGCGCCGGATCACCGTTCACCTGAAACGCTGACGATTTTCGATTCGGCTGCACCAGTCGATCAGGCTATACGCGTCTTGACGAATTGAGCGCAGAGCCTAGAGCTTTCGCAGCAAATTCCGTTTCCATTCTGAAGGGCAAGCTCATGGCATCTGTGGCATTTCTCGGTCTTGGCGTGATGGGCTATCCGATGGCCGGACACTTGAAGAACAAGGGCGGCCATGACGTCACCGTCTACAACCGCACCAAGGCCAAGGCCGAGCAATGGGTTGGCCAGCATGGCGGTAGCCTGGCGGCGACCCCTGCGCAGGCCGCCGAGGGCAAGGATTTTGTGTTCTCCTGTGTCGGCAATGACGACGATCTGCGTTCGGTGACGACCGGTCCGGAAGGCGCCTTCAAATCGATGAAGAAGGGTTCGGTCTTCATCGACAACACCACCGCCTCGGCCGAGGTCGCTCGCGAGCTGGCGGCGGCGGCGCTAGCCGGCGGGTTTTCGTTTCTCGATGCGCCGGTCTCGGGCGGCCAGGCCGGCGCCGAGAACGGCGTGCTGACCGTGATGGTCGGCGGCGAGCAGGACGCTTTCGACAAAGCGAAGCCTGTCATCGACGCTTTTGCCCGCATGGTCGGCTTGATGGGGTCGGCCGGTGCCGGCCAGCTCACCAAAATG
>NZ_RZRR01000118.1:0-9057 GCF_003998555.1 Mesorhizobium sp. M7A.F.Ca.CA.002.09.1.1
GGCCTATTTCCTTGGCAATCTCGGCATGAAGACGGTGACCACGCCGACGCTGCGCCGTTTCGGTTTCCGCTCAGTGATGGTCGTCAACGGCATCATCGCCTCGGCCTCGATCATGGCTTGCGGAGCGATCTCGCCGCAGACGCCGCAAGCGCTGGTGGTGGCGCTGATGCTGATTGCCGGCCTGTCGCGCTCGATGCAGTTCACCGCCCTTAACACGCTGGCCTTCGCCGACATCGATGCGTCGCAACGAAGCTCGGCGGCGACGCTGTCCTCGATGCTGCAGCAGGTGGCGATGCTGTTTGGCGTCGCGGTGGCGGCGGCGATCCTTAATCTGTCGCAGATCGTCAGGGATCGCCCCGCTCTCGATCTTGTGGATTTTCGAGTAGCCTTTCTGGTGATCGGCGCCATCGGGCTGGTGGCGGCGCTGCGTTTTCTCGTGCTCCCGCCAGGTGCGGGCGCGGAGGTTTCCGGGCACTCGCCGGGAAATTCAGATCGATTTTTCCGCCTGATGCGGAGATAAATTCCGTCCTGTCCCTTTGCCTTGGTGCAGCGCTTTCGCGTGCGGCCGCAATGGCGCAACCAATTGCCAAAAGCGCAGAGTTTTCCGCGCATTGCGCCAGCTTCGGCAATCGATCGTCCACTCGATAAATATCGCAGCCGGCCTGGGTTCCGGGCGCGGATTCATTTGACGAACCGGCGTTGGGCCGATTAGCGTTCTTTCCCAGGGATGGCAGCGCTGCCATCGGGGCAAACGCAGACATGAACACCATCGGCTGGCCAAATTTCAGGAGCCTGAACCAGGAAGGCATTGTCTTTGCCATCGCCGTGGTGCTGTTCGTTGCAGCGGCTATAGGCCTGCCAGGTTTCATCGACCCCAACAATCTCGTCGCCATCGTCCGCTCCGTGTCGGTGCTGGGCATCCTTGCGCTCGGCATGGCCGTGGTCATCATCGGCCGCGGCATCGACCTCTCTGCCGTCGCGATCATGGCGATGTCGGTCGCCTGGTACCTGCAACTGCTGAATTCGGGGACGCCGGACGGGCTTGCCTTCGCCTATGTGCTGGCCGGTGTGCTGGCCATCGGCCTGCTCAATGGTTTTCTCGTCGCCTATGCCGACGTGCCGGCGATCTTCGTGACGCTGGCGACAGGCTCCTTCGTCTTCGGCTATGTACGCTCGCAACTGATCACGCAGGATGCCGTGCCGGTGCCGCAGGGCCATTGGGTCGAGTTGCTCGGCGGCCTGCGCTTCCTCGACATTCCCATCGAGGTTTTCGTCTTCGCAGGGCTGGCCTTCCTGTTCTTCCTGTTCCTTCGCTACACCAAATGGGGCCGCTATATCTATTTCGCCGGCGATAATCCGGTGGCCGCCCGCAACATCGGCATGCCGGTGCGGCCGATGCTGGTGCTGCGCTATGTGCTTTCCGCCTTCGTCGCACTGGTCGCCGGCCTGCTGACGGCGGCCAGCCTGCATTCGATCAATACCCGCGTCGTCAATTCGACGCTGCTCTACGATATCGTGCTGGTGGCGGTTATCGGCGGCATCGGCCTGTCCGGCGGGCGCGGCGGGGTGCGCAACGTGCTGGTCGGTGCGGCACTGATCGGCATCCTGCTCAACGCCATGACCATCATCGACATTCCGCTGCTCTACCAGAACCTGATCAAGGCAGCGATCCTGCTCGGCGCCATCATCGTCGACGGCATCATCAATCCACGTGACGAGCAGACCGCCCAGCAGGGCGACATTTAGACCTGAACTGCGGCGGACGGTTGGGGCCGGCCGCTGATAACAACGACCAAAGCAAAAGGATCCGACATGAAACTGATCAAGACACTCATGGCCGCCGCCACGGCGCTCGCCGTCACCGCCTTCGTGGCGCCAACCTTCGCCGCCGACGATCCGGGGCCGACTGCGTACGCGCAGGCGCTCAAGGGCAAGCGCGTCATGCTGGTGCCGCTGGCAATGGGCTTCGACCTGGCGCAGGGCTGGGCGCACTATCTGAAGACCGAAGTCGAGGCCTGGGGCGGCGTGTTCGAGACGCGCGACCCGAACTGGGTCGTCGATGCCGGCGCGCAGGCGATCACGGACGCCATCTCCTCGGACACCAGGCCGGATGTGCTGATCATCCACGCGCCGGACCTCAACTCCTATTCCAAGCTGATGAAGAAGGCACAGGCCGCCGGCACCTATGTCATCCTGGTCGACAATCCCGCCAACTTCCCGGCCGACGCCTTTATCGGCAGTGACTGGGACCGGCTTGGCCAGCTCGAGGCCGAAGCGGCGATCAAGGGCTGCGGCCCGAACTCGTCGAAGAAGATCGGCCTTGTGCAGGGTGACCAGGCGAACTCCTCCAGCCTCTATCAGTATGCCGGCATCATGAAGGTGCTGGACAAGAATCCCGACTTCAAGGTGGTGGCCAAGCCCGATTCCAACTGGGATGCGACGACCTCGCGCAACGTGACGACGACGATGCTGCAGCAGAACCCGGATATCTGCTCGATCATCGATTTCTGGGATGGCGACGCCACCGGCGCGTCCGCCGCGATCCGCGATGCCAAACTCGACGGCAAGGTGTTCCTGGTCACCACCGGCGGCGGCGAAAAGGCGGCCGATTGCGACAAGCTGGTCGACGGCACCTATGGCGCTGTGGTGATGACCGATCTTGCTCGCCAGTCGGGCGACATGAACGCCATCATCAAGTTCCTGCTGCAGAGCGGCCAGCCGGCCGGCACCTCGCACACCTACATCTACACGCTGGAGAAGGCGACGACCAAGGCCGACCTCAAGCCCGACAGCTGCTGGGACCTGAAGGCGCTGCAGGCACAAGCGGCGGCGGCAAAGTAAGCCGCACCTTTTCGACTGAAGTACAAGCGAGGTGACCGGAAGGATCCGGTCACCTCGTCCCCTCATGGAATAGCAGCAGCCGATGTCCTTTCGCGAACGCCTCCAGTCCTGGCGCTACAATCTCGTGCCCGACCATGTCGTCGGCGAGATACTGACCAAACGCTGGACCGACAACGCCATTCCGTTCCTGGCGCTGGTGGCGACATTGGCGACCTTCGGCTCGGTCATTCCCGGCTTCTTCAAGCTGACCGCTTTGCAGGAATCGACCCGCCAGCTCGGCGAGTTCTCGATGGTCGTCACCGGCATGACGGTGGTGATGCTGGGTGGCGGCATCGATCTGTCGGTCGGCTCGATCTTCGCGCTGTCGTGCTTTTCCGCCGTCTATGTCTTCTTCATCCTCGAACAGTCGATCTGGCTGGCGCTGGCCGCATCGCTCGCCACCGGCCTCATCTTCGGCGCCATCAACGGCTACCTTGTCGGCTATCTCAGGCTGCGCGCCTTTCTCACCACGCTGGTGACCTTCATCTTCGGCCGGGCGCTGTTCGACATCCTGGTCACCACCTATGCCGCCGATGTGCAGCTCTCGACCGCGACATCGGATGTGCTCGACTTCATCGGCGACAGCACCTTCTGGGGGCTGTCCGTCTCGGTGTGGCTGGCGATCATCCTGGCCATCGTCACCCATATCGCGCTGACGCGTTCGCGGCCGGGCTGGCACGTGCTGGCGGTCGGCGGCTCCAGGCGCTCGGCGCACAATGCCGGCATCCGCGTGCGCCGCACCGTGTTCATGACCTATGTCTTTTCCGGCTTCTGCGCCTCGATCGGCGGCTTCCTCATTGCTTGCCGGCTGAGCGGGGCAGGGCCGGGAACCGGCCTCAACCTCGAGATCATGGCGCTGACGGCGGCGGTGGTCGGCGGCGTCAGCCTCGGCGGCGGGCGCGGCTCGGTGATCAAGGGGCTGATGGGCGCAATCATCGTGCTGACCATGACCAACGGTCTGATCCGCTTGGGCTACGGCACCGGCACCAACCAGATGGTGCTCGGCATCATGTTGGCGGTGGCGGTGACCATCGACATCCGCTGGCTGAAGAACCGGCACAAGGTGCTGAATGAGGTCTATGTCGCGCCGGTCTATCTCAAGATGGGCGAGACACAGTCGGCCGCACCCGGCTCGGGCACGCCATACGAACTCGACAACAGGCTGTCGGCCGCAGAGCATATCGGGCTTGGCGAGCTGGAGGGGCCGGAAGACGTCATCCTCGACCGCGACGACAATCTCTATTGCGGCACGCGTCATGGCGAGATCGTCCGCTTCTTCGCGCCGGACTATGTCAGGTCGGAGGTGTTTGCCCACATCGGCGGTTTCCCGCTGGGGCTGGCCTTCGACAAATCAGGCAATCTGATCAGCTGCGTCGGCGCGATGGGTCTCTATTCGGTCTCGCCGGATCGGGAGGTCAAACGCCTCTCGGCGGAGACGTCGCGCTCGTGGACCTCGATCGTCGACGATGCACGGCTGCGTGACCCCAACGACTGCGATATCGCACCGGACGGCCGCATCTATTTCACAGATTCAACTAAGCGATATGACGCCCACGATTGGGCGCTGGATTCGATCGAGAACCGTGCCACCGGCCGGCTGCTGGTCTACGACCCGAAGGACGGCTCGACGAAGACGCTGCTCGACGGCTATCGCTACACCAACGGTGTGTGCATGGCGCATGACGGCAAGTCGCTGTTCTTCGCCGAAAGCTGGGCCTGCCGCGTGCACCGCTACTGGCTGGAAGGGCCGAAGGCCGGCACCGCCGAATGCGTCATCCGCGACATGCCGGGCTATCCCGACAACATCAACCGCGCCTCCGACGGCAATTACTGGATGGCGTGGCTCGGCATGCGCACGCCGAGCTTCGACCTGTCGCTGCGCCATCCCGACATGCGCAAGCGCATGACGCGCCGGCTGCCGCAGGACGAATGGCTGTTCCCCAACATCAACACCGGCGGTGTGGTGAAATTCACAGAGAAGGGCGGGATCGTCGAGGCGATGGGCGACCTCACCGGCGGCGCGCACCCGATGGTCACCTCGATGCGCGAGCACAAGGGGTATCTGTTCGTCGGCGGCATCCTCAACAACCGTATCGGCCGCTACAAGATTGCAGGCGCCGACCCGAACTGGACCAGCCCCGCTTCCTATTGGGGAGCAAAGCCATGATCCTCGACCCGGTGCTCGACCTGTTCCGCGGTAAGGCGGTGACCATCCCGCCGCTCGACGGCGCTTTTCGCCCCAATACGCGGCTGGATGATGCGCCGGCTTTTGCCGAGCTGACGGAACCGGATAATCTGCTGGTTACCGGTGACAGGCTGCTGGTCTCCAGCGGCAACGCCATCCATTCGATTGCTGCTGGAGCGCAACCTGTCGTGGTCGAGACCTTTCCGTCTGCCGTCACCGCGCTGGCGCTGTCGCCATTGGGCGAACTGACGGTCGGGCTGGAAAGCGGCAAGTTGCTGATTGGCGGCAGCGACGTTTCACTGCCGGCCGGGATCAGCTGCATCACCGCACTAGCCTATGCGGATGACGGCACGCTGTGGCTGGCCAACGGCTCGACCGAGCATGCGCCATCGCAATGGGCCGCCGATCTGATGAAGAAGGGCGTGTCCGGTTCGCTCTGGAAGCGAGGCGCCGCAGGCGGTGATTTCCGCAAACTCGCCGGCGACATTGCCTTTCCCTACGGGCTGCATCCTGTCGGCGAGGATCTGCTGGTTAGCGAAAGCTGGCGTCACCAGCTTGTTCGCTTCGATGGCGCTACCGGCAACCGCTCGACGGTGCTTGCACATCTGCCGGGATATCCCGCGCGGCTGTCGCCGTCCGCCGATGGTGGGGCCTGGCTGACCTTGTTTGCGCCGCGCAACCGGCTGATCGAATTCGTGCTGCAGGAAACGCATTACCGGCAGGACATGCTGAGCCAAGTGCCGCCGGCCTACTGGATCGCGCCGGCACTGGCGTCCAGCCGCAGCTTCCTCGAGCCGCTGCAATGCGGCGGCATCCGCACCATGGGCATCCACAAGCCGTGGTCGCCGAGCCGCTCCTATGGGCTGGTGGTCAGGCTCGACCAGAAGATGCAGCCGCTGTTCAGCCTGCACAGCCGCGCCAATGGAACGCGTCATGGCATCTGCAGCGTTGCGGAAAAGGATGGCCGGCTGTTTGTCGCCTCCAGAGGCGGCGACTGCGTGCTGGCGATCGATGCGGGAGGTTTTTGATGGAACCGATCGTTCGGCTGGAAAACGTCACCAAGAATTATCGTGGCGTGCCTGCGGTGAAGAACGTCAGCTTCGAATTGCGCAAGGGCGAGATCCATGCGCTGCTCGGCGAGAACGGCGCGGGCAAATCGACGCTGACCAAGATCATCGCCGGTGTGGTCGATGCCACTTCGGGCAAGATGTTCCACAATGGGCAAGAGATCGCCTACGCCTCGCCGCACGCAGCGCTTGAAGCCGGCATCGCCATGGTGTTCCAGGAGACCAGCCTGGTGCCGTCGATGACGGTGGCGCAGAACCTTTATCTCGGCACCGAAAAGTTCCTCAACCGGCTGCGCGGCACCTACATTTCAGCGCAGCAGTTCCTGCAGTCGCTGAATTTTCCGGTCGACCCCAACGCCATGGTGGCAACGTTGGGCGCCGCCAAGCGGCAGATGGTCGAGATCGCGCGCGCCGTCCACCACAATGCCGAGATCATCATCTTCGACGAGCCGACGGCGACGCTGACGCCGGAGGAGAAGCGGCACTTCTTCGCGCTGATCCGCCGGCTGAAGGCGGGCGGCGTCTCGATCGTCTTCATCAGCCATGCGCTGGAAGAGGCGCTCGATATCGCCGACCGCATCACCATCCTGCGCGACGGCGAGCTGGTCATTACCGACGACACATCCGCCTTCGACCGCGACAGGATCGTTTCCGCCATGGTCGGGCGCACGCTATCGGGACAGATCTACCGCCAGCGCGACGAAGCGAAGCTGCGCAAGGCGGGCAAGAAAGTGCTGTCGGTGCAGGACATTTCGATGAGCAATGTCGTGCGCAACACCTCTTTTTCGATCTTCGAGGGCCAGATCACCGGCGTGTTTGGGCTGATCGGCTCCGGCCGCACCGAGACATTCAAGATCGTCTCAGGCATCTACAAACGGGATTTCCTGCGCGGGGGCGCGATTGAACTCGATGACAGACCGGTGCGCTATCTCGTGCCGAGCGAAGCGGTGGCCGACGGCATCGTCTATGTCACCGAGGACCGCAAGAGCGAAGGCATCTTCGAGACGATGGGCATTGCCGAAAACCTGTTCGGCGGACTGCTGGCGGCGGGCCGCGAAAAGGCCTGGGTGATCAACACGCAGGAGATGCGCGCGCTCTCGGCCGAATGGACGAAGACGCTGAACATCAAGGCAATCAACGACAATGCGCGCGTCGTCGAGCTGTCAGGCGGCAACCAGCAGAAGGTGGTGATCGGCAAGGGGCTGGTGCAGAAGCCGCGCATCGTCATCTTCGACGAGCCGACACGTGGCGTCGATGTCGGCGCGATCGCCGAGATCCACCAGATCATCAACCGGCTGGCCGATGAGGGGCTGGCCGTCGTCGTCATCTCGTCCTACCTGCCGGAGATCATGAACCTGTCCGACCGCATCCTGGTCTGCCGCCAGGGCCGCATCGTCGAGGAGTTTTCGCCGGCGGAGGCCACGGAGGAGAAGATCATGTACGCGGCCGTGCATTAGATTCAGGTGAGGCCGGCCTGCAAATGGCGGTTTCCTGCGCTTCCGGTTCTCACGTACGAAAAGTACGCTCCGCTCCGGTTCTCGGAACCCACCATTTTCGACTCGGCCTGACCTGAATCTAGACGCCGGCGCTGGAAAAGTGAATCGGACGAGTGGATTGGCCGCAATTGCTCAAGACCTGATTCAATTCACGCAACGATCCAACGAAGGAAAAACCCCATGGCCACCACAAAACTCCTCAGCGATGCCGAGGTCGAAAAGATTCCCGCCGTGAAAGCCGTGTTCGAAGACATCCGCGCGACGCGCAAATCTGATTTCGTCAACAATTTCTGGCGCGGGCTGGCCAATGATCCTCCGGCGCTGAAGCGGATCTGGGAACAGTTGAAGGTGGTGATGGTCGCCGACAGCGCCATCGATCCGCTGACCAAGGAGATGATCTACATCGCGGTGTCGACCGCCAATGGCTGCTCCTACTGCGTCCACTCGCACACGGCGGCAGCCCGCGCCAAGGGCATGACCGATGCGCAGCATGGCGAACTGGTGTCGATCATCGGGCTCGCCGGCCAGACCAACCATCTGGTGACGGCGATGCAGATTCCAGTCGATCCGCAGTTCGAGGTGAAGTGAGGCGTCACACCGGCCGGTAAACCTTCTCCGCCGTGTTCCAGAAGATATCCGCCTCGGCCACCGCACCATGCTTGGCCACCGCGTCGCGGTGCGCCTTGATCAGCTCAGCGTGGCTGGTCCACAGCTTCTCGATCGGGAAGTTCGAGCCGAACATCAGATGGTCGGCGCCCAGGATATCGATCGCGTTGTCTACGACATAGGCGATCAGCAGGGGATCGTTGCGGTGGACGAAGGTGCCGAGGCCCGACAGCTTGGCGTAAAGATTGGGCGCCGCCGACAGCGTTTGCAGGCCTGCCTTCCAGGCCTCGGTGGTTTCCGGTTCCATGCCGGTCAGCATGCCTGCATGGGTGAGGATGAAATTCGTTTCGGGGTTCTCGCCGACCAGCGTCAGGCCGTCCTTCATCTGGGCGGGGAAGAGCTGCAGGTCGAAGGACAGGCCATAATCCTTGAGCCGCGCCACATTGGCGCGCACTTTCGGGTCGATCACCTGATCGGCGGAGGCGGCGAAGCGGAAGGCCGGGGTCTCGTGCCAGTGCAACTGCATGCGCAGGCCGCGCAGCAGCTTGTATTTCATCAAGCGATCGATCTGAGGCCTGATATCGTCGACGGTCATGTCGGTGTAGCCGACGATGGCATGCGGCCAGCCGGTTTCGTCGGACGTCTTCTGCAGGAAAGCGACTTCCTTCTCGAAATCCTCCTTGGCCCAGTTGGTCTGGACGTAGACGGCCTTCTCGACGCCTGAATCCCTCTGGTCTTCGAGAAATTCCTCGATCGGATAGTCGCGCCGGATCGGTTCGTAGGGGCCGAAGATGCGCGGCACCATCGGTCCGACCAGCCATGG
>NZ_RZRR01001191.1:0-1373 GCF_003998555.1 Mesorhizobium sp. M7A.F.Ca.CA.002.09.1.1
GGCTGACCGTGCACGACCGCATCGGCGTGTTCGCGGCAATCGCCAAGCGCATGGCCGACAATGACATCTCGCTGGAATCGATCGTCCAGCACGCAGTCAACGGCGAGGCGGCGGCACAGAAGACGGTGATCCTTGTCACCCACGAGACGACGGAGGCCGCCGTTCGCAAGGCGGTAGACGGCATCACCAAGGACGGACATCTGACCGACAAACCGCAGGTCATCCGCATCGAACGGGCAGGGTAGCTTTGTCCGACAGTCGCGCGGGACAAGAATTCCGCAGGCATTGAGGTCCGGTCTGGAGGCAGGCAGCTGCCACAGACCGGAACGAATTCGCGTCGACGCCGTTCTCTTGGTCACCAACCAGAGGAACCGCTTCATGGCTGACACCAACAAATCCGACACCCCCGATATCGACGACATCCAGAAGACGTTGGAAAAGCAGATTGCCGAACTGCGCAAGGAGATCACCAAGATCAACAAGAGCATTTCGGCGCGGGGCGCGGAGATGCTCGATGACGCCAGCGAACAGGCGTCCGAGTTGTACGACACCGCGGCGAACCGCGCTTCGCGTACGGCGCAACAACTGCGCAGCCAAGCCCAGGCTGTTTCGGAAGTCGCGCGCGAGAATCCTGGTACGACGACAGCTTTGGTCGGCGTGATCGGCCTGCTCGGCTTTCTGGCCGGCTTCGCCATTGCTCAATCGACGAACGATACCTCCCGCCGCTGGTATTGACCGCAGCGCAATAGGGCCGGGCTTCCGGCCTTTTCTGTTGTTTTCAGCAAATCACTTTTAAGGAGGACACCATGGCTTCGTCAGCGTTGATCGGCATCCTGATCACATTCCTCGTCATCATCCTCGTTCTCTATCTGGTTCAACGCCTGCCGCTCGATGGCCGGATGAGACAAATAGTTCAGGTCATCGTCATCATCATCGGCATCATTTCGCTGCTCAAATACCTCGCGGTTTTTTAGGCCGCGAAGGCCGCCATTCTCACCGTTTTAAGACTGGCCCGGCGCGTGGCGATCGGGCCGGTCGTGTTTCAAGACGTAGTTTAATCGATTGATATTGTTGGATATTCGATAATATTCGTGGCAGGTCTTGCCGTTGTCATGCTCGTTTGACAAAACAGGCCCGCCTCCGGCGGGAGGCCGCATTGCCAACGAGGAAATCACCAGATGAATGTGGCCCAGAACATCGTCGCCGGCCTTGACCGGATACTCACCATGGAACTGGTGCGCGTCACCGAACGGGCCGCCGTCGCGGCCGCCAGGCTGCGTGGGCGCGGCGACGAAAAGGCGGCCGACCAGGTCGCCGTGGATGCCATGCGCCAGGAACTCAACCGGCTTTCCATCAGGGGCACGGTGGTGATC
>NZ_RZRR01001192.1:0-1370 GCF_003998555.1 Mesorhizobium sp. M7A.F.Ca.CA.002.09.1.1
CCGAGCAGCGTGTTGACGTAGATCGGAAAGAACACGCCGAGCGCCACCAGGAACAGCTTGGCTTCCTCGTCGATGCCGAACCACAGGATGACCAGCGGGATCAGCGCCAGATGCGGAATGTTGCGGATCATCTGCAGCGTCGTGTCGGTCAGGCCGCGGCTGAGCGTCGACAGCCCGTTGGCAAGGCCAAGCGCAAAACCGATGGAGCCACCGACGGCAAAGCCGGCAAGGGCGCGCGCGGTCGAGACGCCGATGTTGCGGATCAGTTCGCCCGACAGCGTCAGCCGCCAGAAGGCCTCGGCGACCGCGCTGGGCGCCGGCAGCACGTTGGCCGGCATGACGCCGGCGCGGCTGGCAATCTCCCAGCCGGCAATGATCAGCGCCGGCAGCAGCCAGCCGATGGCGTTGCTATGCAGGCGCGTGGAAAAGCTCATGACGAAGCCTGCAGGCGGTTGGCGCCATGGAAGCCGACCGAGAATTCGTTGGCGATGTTCTCATGCGCCCGCTGCCGCCTGGTGCCGAGCCCGAGCTTCGGAAACAGAAGCTCGGCGACGCGGTAGGCCTCCTCGAGATGCGGATAGCCCGAGCCGATGATGGTATCGATGCCGATCGCCTGGTATTCGCGGATGCGCCCGGCGATCTGTTCCGGCGTGCCGACCAGCGCCGTGCCGGCGCCGCCGCGCACCAGCCCGACGCCGGCCCACAGATTGGGCGACACCACCAGCCTGTCACGGCGGCCGCCATGCAGCTCCGACATGCGGCGCTGGCCGACCGAATCCATCTGGTTGAGGAAGCGCGCCTGCGCGTTTTCGATCTGGGCGTCGGTGACATGGCTGATCAGCCGGTCGGCGGCGCGCCAGGCTTCGTCCTCGGTCTCGCGCACGATGAAATGCAGCCGGATGCCGAAGCGCAGTTTTCTGCCGCGCCGCGCCGCCTTTGCGCGCGCCGCGGCCAGCTTCTCGGCGACCTGCGCCGGCGGTTCGCCCCAGGTCAGATACATGTCGACGAGGTCCGCGGCGAGGTCCTGGCCGGCATCCGACGATCCGCCGAAATAGAGCGGCGGCCGTTCCTGGTGCGGCAGAAGGTCGAGGCGGCCATTTTCGACGCGGTAATATTTGCCGTTGAAATTGACCCGCTCGCCGGACACCAGGCCGCGCCAGATGGTCAGGAATTCATGCGCCTGGGCATAGCGCTCGTTATGCGGCAGGAAGACGCCGTCGCCGGCGAGCTCGGTCGGGTTGCCGCCGACCACGACATTGAGCAGCAGGCGGCCATTGCTCAAGCGATCGAGGGCGGCGGTCTGGCGTGCGGCGAAAGTCGGCAGCGTCACGCCCGGCCGCAGCGCGACCAGGAACTTCAGTTTTTCGGTG
>NZ_RZRR01001193.1:0-1362 GCF_003998555.1 Mesorhizobium sp. M7A.F.Ca.CA.002.09.1.1
GCTTAGTAAGTCGTGCGGCGTTCTTCCGAAGGCGGCCTGCCGAATTGCAGCCGGTAGCTCTGGGCGAAGTAGGAATGCGAGGTGAAGCCCGTCGCGATCGCCACGTCGAGGATCGGCATGTTGGTCTGGCGCAGCAGTTCGCGCGCCCGCTCCAGCCGCAATCGCATATAGTAACGGCCGGGCGTGACGCTGAGATGGCGCAGGAACAGGCGCTCGACCTGGCGCACCGAAAGGCCGGCGGATTTGGCCAGCTGTACCGCCGACAGCGGCTCGTCGAGGTGGTCGGCCATCAGTTCGACGATGCGCCTGAGCTTCTCCGACTTGCCGGTCAGGTCGCGTTCGGGTCCGACGCGCTGACGGTCGCCGGCCGAGCGGATGCGTTCGTGCTGGAACTGGTTGGCGACGCCATTGGCCAGGTTCGAGCCGAAATCGCCGCGCACGATCTCCAGCATCAGGTCGATCGAAGTGGTGCCGCCGGCACAGGTGTAGCGCTTGCGATCGATCTCGAAGACGTTGCCGGTGCAGTTGATGTCGGGGAATCGCTCGACGAAGCCGGCGCGGTTTTCCCAATGGATGGTGCAGCGATAGCCTTCGAGCTGGCCGGCCTCGGCCAGCAGGTAGGACCCGACCGACAGGGCACCCAGCGCATTGCCGCGCCGGCCCCAGCTTCGCAAAGCCGCCAGCACCTTGCTCTTGCCGGGGAATTCGGTCGTCAGCCCGACCGAGACGAAAAGGATATCGACCGGCGGCAGGTCGGCAACGGCGTAGTCGATCTTGAGCGGCAGGCCATTGGAAGCCATCACCGGATCGCCATCGGCCGACACCGTGGTCCAACCGTAGAAGTCGCGGCCAAGCAACCGGTTCGCCGACCGGAACGTATCGATCGCGGCAGCCAGCGAGAACATGGAGAACTTGTCTACCAGCAGGAATGCGAACTGCCGGCCGCCTTGAACGGGGTCAGTCATGACCGGCCGTTCTGAGGGAACACTGGGGTTCGGCAAAGCTGCAGCTTTCTGGCGGGTCAGAAGGACGGCCGTTTCAATCCGGCCGAAAGGTAGGCGGAGGCTAACGTATTGGCCATCAGCATGGCAATGGTCATGGGGCCGACACCGCCGGGCACCGGTGTGATGGCGCTGGCGGCCCTGGCCGCTTCGGCATAGGCGACATCGCCGACGAGGCGGGACTTGCCCTCGCCCTTTTCCGGCGCCGGGATGCGGTTGATGCCGACATCGATGACGGTGGCGCCTGGCTTCACCCAATCACCCCTGATCATCTCCGGCCTGCCGACGGCCGCGACAAGGATATCGGCGGTGCGGGCCAAGGCCGGCAGATCCCTGGTGGGGGCGTGGGGGGTGGTGACGG
>NZ_RZRR01001194.1:0-1360 GCF_003998555.1 Mesorhizobium sp. M7A.F.Ca.CA.002.09.1.1
AAGTCGGGCAAGACGGGATTGCCATAGACGCCGCGCGAGCCGATCTGGCGCATCAGATACATGCCCATTGCATAGCCGCCGAGCGCGAAGAAGGCGCCGTGGCCGAGCGAAAGGATGCCGCAATAGCCCCAGACCAGGTCGAGCGCCAAGGCAAGCAGCGCATAGCAGAGATATTTGCCGGTCAGCGCGACGATGTAGGATGGGATGTAGAAGGCGCTGGTAGGAGACACCGCAAGGTTGAGCAACGGCACGATGACGGCCACCGCCAGCAGGATGGAGATCGTAATGGCGATGCGGCGGTCCGCGCCGGCGGCAAAGAAGCGTCCCGTGATCATGCTTCCACCGCCCTCCCCTTGAGCGCGAACAGGCCGCGCGGGCGTTTCTGGATGAACAGGATGATCAGCACCAGCACGACGATCTTGCCGAGCACCGCGCCCGCATAAGGCTCGAGGAACTTGTTGACGATGCCGAGCGAGAAGGCGCCGACCAGCGTGCCCCACAGATTGCCGACGCCGCCGAAGACAACGACCATGAAGCTGTCGATGATGTACCCGCGGCCGAGATTGGGCGAGACGTTGTCGATCTGGCTCAGCGCGACGCCGGCAATGCCGGCAATGCCGGAGCCGAGCGCGAAGGTCAGCGCGTCGACCCACGGCGTCCTGATGCCCATCGAGGCAGCCATGCGCCGGTTGGCGGTGACGGCGCGCATCTGCAGGCCCCAGGGCGTGCGCTTCATCACGTAGAGCAGGATGCCGAAGACAGCGAGCGCGAAAACCAGGATCCACAGGCGGTTCCAGGTGATCGCCAACTGTCCGACATTGAACGAGCCCGACATCCAGGATGGGTTGCCGACCTCCTGGTTGGTCGGCCCGAAGATTGAGCGCACGGCCTGTTGCAGGATCAGCGAGACGCCCCATGTCGCCAGCAGTGTTTCAAGCGGCCGGCCATAGAGGAAGCGGATGACGCCGCGCTCGATGATCAGGCCAACCAGAGCGGCGACGAGAAAGGCCAGCGGCAGTGCGATGACCAGCGACCAGTCGAACAGGTCAGGGAAGGATGTACGGATCACCTGCTGGACGACGAAGGTCGTGTAGGCGCCGAGCATGACCATCTCGCCATGCGCCATGTTGATGACGCCCATGACGCCGAAGGTGATGGCGAGGCCGATTGCCGCCAGCAGCAGCACCGAGCCCAGCGAGATGCCGTACCAGATGTTCTGCCCGGCATCCCAAAAGGCCAGCGTCGAATTGATGTTGGCGATCGCGGCTGTCGCCGCTTGCCTGACCGCGTCGGTGGAATTCGCCTCGACCGAGGTGAGCAGGGAAACCGCATCGCGGTCGCCGCGCGCGCCGATCAGCGC
>NZ_RZRR01001195.1:0-1358 GCF_003998555.1 Mesorhizobium sp. M7A.F.Ca.CA.002.09.1.1
AGAATGCGCCAGTCGAAGGCAACACCATTGCCGCCCGGCAGTTCGGAGCCTTTCGGCGGCTTGGCGTCGAACAGGAACCGGTCGGCTATGCCGATGAATGGCTTCATTCGTTCGAGATCGGCGGCCTCGCTGAGCGGCAGCGCCTTCATCACCGGCAGGCCATAGCGGGCTTTGACCTCGGCGACGCGCTCGGGCGTTTCCGCGCCGTGCAGCTGCAGCATGTCGGGCTGCATTTTGGCAACGATTTCATCCAGGAAGGCGTCGCCGGCATCGACGGTGACGGCAACCGCCATCGCCTTGCCGCGCGCGGCCTCGCGCAGACGGCCAGCCTCGGCAGGTTCGACATAGCGCGGGCTTTTGGCGAAGAAGATAAACCCGACATGGCTGGCGCCGCCGGCCAGCGCCGCGGCCATTGCCGCGTCGGTCTTCAAGCCGCAGATTTTGATGTCGAGTGCCATGGCGCGGGAATTGGCATGAAAAGCGATAAGAGTCGAGAAAAAGCATGCTGTTTGCCGGCACGGCCAAAGGCGCTACCTATGGATGGACAGGACGCAAGGCGGGAGCACGATCATGGCCGACAGAACCGTAGCCGAACTCAGGCAGAAGATTGCGCAGGCGCGCGAGGTCATCGCGCACCTGATCGACAAGGCCGCCTTCAATGGCGCCGAGGCGCACCGCGCGCTCGACTATTTCGGCGGCGATGAGTTCGACGGCAATTTCCTGCCGTGGCCGCATCATGGCGATGAGGGGTTGCGGCCCGAAGACTTGAACGCCGCCAACGACGATTGAGCGATCTACTCGAACATGATCGCTTGCAGCGCACCGCCATTGCGCTTCAGCCAGTCCTTGCAGCGATCGGTGTCGGGGCAGAGCTTTTCGCACAGTTTCCAGAATTTCGGGCCGTGGTTCATCTCCTTGAGATGCGCCACTTCATGCGCGACGAGATAGTTGATGACCGGCGACGGCGCCATCATGATGCGCCAGGAAAAGGACAGATTGCCTTCGGAGGTGCATGACCCCCAGCGGCTTGACGTGTCCTTGAAGCGGATCGCCTTGGCGCGCTTGCCAAGCGCCTCGGTGTGCTTGGCCACCAGCTTCTCGATTTCCTTCTTGGCCTCGCGCTTGAGGAAATCGGCGAGGCGGCGCGGCAGATGTATGCGGTCGCCATGCACGATCAAGAGCGGACCACGTTCGTCGCGCGACACGGTGACGGTGCCGCGCTTTGACGGTTCATGGACGATGCGGTGCGGCACGCCGCGCACCGGGATCCTGATGCCGGGCCGCACCTGCGGCCGCGTCGGCACCTTGGCCAGTCGCTGCTCCAGCCAGTCCTGATGCCGCTCGAGGAACCTGTCCAC
>NZ_RZRR01001196.1:0-1356 GCF_003998555.1 Mesorhizobium sp. M7A.F.Ca.CA.002.09.1.1
CCGCCACCGACAGCTTCCTTCGTCAGTCCGGTCGTTGCTTCGCACAGGAACTCGCCATCCATGACGGGAATACGCCAGAAATGCCTGTCGCCGATCTTCTTGGAGATTTGCCAGCCGTCGCCGAAATAACGCAGTGCCGAACCGAGCTTGAGCTCGGCGCTGCCCTGCAGCCCGGCAAAGCAGGCGGAACCCGGCGAGGTCAAAACGCACTGGCCGACACGATTGAGCAGTTGTTTCTGCAATTCGTCCGTTCCCATCGCGAAAATCATGACGCGGCAGCCCGGCCGGCCATCCGGTGTGGCCGATGGCGGCAGGTCGAGATCGATTGCCGCTTCGCAGCCGCAACCGGTCACCGAGGTGGCGAAGCCGGTCATTGTGATCGCCGCCTGGCGAGCCCATTTCCGGCTCGGCGCGGTGATGACGATGGCGGTTGCGCGCATGCCGAAGGCTTCCGCGAAGGTATCGTCGATCGTTACGCCATTGATGCTCATGTTCGGCATGGCACCTCGCCGAATGGCTGTTCGCGCGCAATCGCGGAATCCGGGAAATTAAACCAGTCCAGCGACAGGCCGTAGCGCTGCTGGTGATAGTCCTCGAGCCGTCGCACCATTGCCTTGTCGACAGGCGGCTTGAGCCTCAATGCCTTGCCCCAGCGGTAATGGATGATTTCCCCGTCTTGCACGACGAGATCGCCATCCTTGAAAACATACGCCGCCTCTCCGAGCATTTTGGCGATACTGCGGTCCCTGCGATAGACAGCGACGTCGGCTGTTGCGCCGGCGCCGAGATGGCCTCGATCCGTCAAGCCGAGCAGCTTGGCTGGCGCCGCGCGCGTCATGATGGCGATTTCCTCGAACGTGTATTCGCGGTCGATTGCGGCCAGGGTAGAGAGCACCAGGGCGGATCGTGAAAGTCCGGCGGCCATTTCGGCGCGCGCTTCCCGGCTCATCAGCAGTTCGAACAGCGCCGGATAGGCGGTAAAAGGTGCACCGTTGGGATGATCGGTGGTGAAGAACACACGCCAGGGATCGTCGATCAGGAGAAAAAGCTCGAGCCCGATCGCCCACTGCATCGTGCCGTAGAAGTCCTTGCCATAGCTGTAGGGCACGATGCCGCCGCACGGCTTGCCGAACTGGTCAACGCGACGCCGGAAGTCACCATCGATATCGGCCAGGTGATGTTCGGCCAGACGGTCACGGTCTCCTCCGACGTCATGCGGCAGTTTTCGGCGCGTGGCAGCGCACACCCGAAAAAGACCGTCATTCATGACGGTGACGGCAATGGCGGCGGCATCGTGCCCTACAGCTATGGCAAGGACTTCTACGGCACGATGCAGTGGGCGATCGGGCTCGAGCT
>NZ_RZRR01001197.1:0-1355 GCF_003998555.1 Mesorhizobium sp. M7A.F.Ca.CA.002.09.1.1
TCCAAGCGGGACAGTGTCACGGAAAAGCGGCACAATGAATTCGTGCAGCGGATGGTCGAGCGCGGCTACACCGAGCGGCAGGTGCGTCGCCTTGTGGACTGGTACATGCGGGTGAACAGGGCGGGTTAGAGAACCCGGATGGTTCCATGCCGATCTTCATCGACCGCCGCCTGAACCCTAAAGACAAAAGCCTCGGCAATCGCCAGCGCTTCCTGCGACGCGCGCGCGAGGAATTGAAACGCAGCATACGCGATCAGATCCGCACCGGCAGGATCGCCGACGCGGATTCCGAGCATGCCGTGCGCATGCCCGAAAGAGGCACAAGCGAGCCGAGCTTCAACAACGCCCGCGACAGCGGCAGGCGCCAGCACATCTTGCCGGGCAACAGGCATTTCTCCGCTGGAGACCTGATCCCCAAACCCGGCGGGGGCGGCGGGGGAGCATCGTCGCCGGGAAACAAGGCATCTGAAGACGACTTTCGTTTCGTGCTGTCGCGCGAGGAAGTGCTCGATCTTTTCTTCGAGGATCTCGAGCTCCCGGACATGGTCAAGCTCAACCTCAAGGAGATCCTTGCCTTCAAGCCGCGCAGAGCCGGCTTCGCCGCCACAGGTTCGCCGACCAACATCAATGTTGGCCGCACAATGCGCAACAGCCACGGCCGCCGCATTGCGCTGAGGCGCCCCAAGCAGGTCGAACTGGATGCGATCCTCGAGGAAATCGCCTCGCTCGAGTCGACGCCATCCAGCGCCGAAGCGCGCCAGCGTATTGCGGCATTGCGCGAAGAGCTCGACCGGCTGGAACGCCGCCGCCGCCGGATTGCCTATGTCGATCCGGTCGACATCCGCTTCAACCGCTTCGATTCCCGGCCGGTGCCGAACGCCAATGCCGTCATGTTCTGTCTTATGGACGTGTCCGGGTCCATGGGCGAGCGCGAGAAGGATCTGGCCAAGCGCTTCTTCGTCTTGCTGCACCTGTTCTTGAAACGGCGCTACGACCGCATCGAGATTGTTTTCATCCGCCACACGCACCTGGCTCAGGAGGTCGACGAGGAAACATTTTTCTACAACACCCAAAGCGGCGGCACCGTCGTTTCCACCGCGCTGGAGGAAATGCACCGTATTATCACCAGCCGCTACCCGGCCCATGACTGGAACATCTATGCCGCCCAGGCCTCGGACGGCGACAATTTCGCCGGCGATTCGGAGCGATGCATTTCGCTGCTCAACGGCGAGCTCATGCGGCTGTGCCAGTATTTTGCCTATGTCGAGATCATCGACGAGCGTGAAGCTCATATTTTCGGCTCGACAGAAAACGGGACATCGCTCTGGCGTGCCTACAACTCCATCGACCAGAAA
>NZ_RZRR01001198.1:0-1350 GCF_003998555.1 Mesorhizobium sp. M7A.F.Ca.CA.002.09.1.1
GACGCATATCGTGCTGGCCATCGGCACCAACGACACCAAGAATTTCCACTCCGTGCCGCGCTTCAAGAAGGAGTTCGGTGGCCTGCTCTACGGCCTGCGCGCCAAATGGCCGGAAGCGCGCGTGGTGTGGTCGCCGGTGCTGGAGTTCACGCGGGCGCCAGCCATGCCGCCGCTGCTCGGAAAGATCCTTGAGATCCGCGCCACCGACATGAACCGGATGGGCGAACGCCTTTGCCTGGAGCGCGGCGCGGTGCCGGCGCCGCGCCTGCCGATCACCAATCCGGAAGCCGGCTTTGCCTCGGACGGCTTTCACGCCTCGGAAGCAGGCTACCGGGCCTGGGCCGAGCATCTGGTCGGCCCGGTGCTTGGCCATTGAGCAGCGACGACAAGTGCGTCCTACGTCAAATGCCCGAGCACGGCCGCCAGTGAAATCGCGGCCATGGCGAGCAGTGCCAGCTTCCAGAAATCACCGCGTCGCTTGAGGCCTGGCCAGCCAAGCGGCTTGATCAGTTGAATGACCATGAAACCGGCGATGACAAGGGCGAGGAATTTCGTCATGCCGCCTTTGACCAGCAACGCGCCCGGCTGTCAAAGCACGTCGTTCATTGCCTGAGAAAGAACGGACGCCGGGATCCCGAACCGGAACGCGGCGCCCTTTGACCGGCAAACGATCTACTTCAGCGGCTTGAGGCCAGCCTCGATCGAAGCGCGCTTCGGTTCGAGGAATGGCGGCAGGGCGAGGCTTTCCCCCAGCGTTTCCAGCGGCTCGTCGGCGGTGAACCCCGGACCGTCGGTTGCGATCTCGAACAGGATGCCGTTCGGCTCGCGGAAGTAGAGCGAACGGAAATAATAGCGCTCGACCTCGCCGCTCGACGGCAGCCGGAACTCGGCCAGCCGCGCCGTCCATTGATGCAGCGTTTCCTGGTCCGGCGCCCTGAAGGCAACATGGTGAACCGCACCGGCACCTTGCCGTGCCGGCGCCAGTCCCGGCTGCACCAGGACATGCAGCTCCGCCGCCGGCCCGCCCTCGCCCATTTCGAAGACGTGAACCTGGCCCTCCGGCGAGGCATAGTCGCGCGCCTTGCGCATGTTCATCACCGTGGTCACCACCGCCTCGGTGTTGGTGATGTCGGGAACGCTGATGACGATCGGCCCGAGCCCGCGGATCTGGTGCTCGGCCGGTACCGGGCTTTGCGCCCAGGGATGGCTGCCGCCCTTGCCGCCATCGCTGACCAGGCGCAGACGCTGGCCCTCGGGATCTTCGAAGTCCAGTGACGCATAACCGCCGATGTCGCCGATCTCTCCTGTTGCCAGGCCTTCGTCGGTCAAGTGTTGCTTCCACCTGTCTCT
>NZ_RZRR01001199.1:0-1342 GCF_003998555.1 Mesorhizobium sp. M7A.F.Ca.CA.002.09.1.1
CACAAGGACTGGAGCGCCAGCGAGGCTGCCACCGAGCGCTCGACCTTCCTCGCCTTGCTGGCCGACCGGCACGGCATCGACCTCCAGACACATCAAAGGAGCGCCCTATGCGCGTAAACAAGAAAGTCCGTATGAACCGGCTGTTCGGCGGCGGCCGCTGCCTCGACGTCGCCATCGATCATGGCGTCTGCAACGAGCCGAGTTTCCTTGCCGGGCTGGAAGACATGGCCAGCGTGGTCAACCAGCTGGTCAAGGCCGGCCCCGACGCCATCCAGATGAACTACGGCCAGGCCGACCTGCTGCAGGCCGTGCCTGGCAAGGACAAGCCGGCGCTGGTGATGCGCATCGACATGGGCAATCCCTATAACAGGATACGCCACCGGGCGATGTGGGCGGTGCTGCAGAACGAAGCCGAGCCCTTGCTTGGCGCCATCGAGATGGATGCGGCTTGCGTCGTGGTCAATCTGTTCATGCTACCCGACGAGCCGGACCTGTTCCGGCAATGCGTGCAGAACATCGCCCGCGTGCGCGCCGATTGCGAGAAATACGGCCTGCCGCTGATGATCGAGCCGCTGGCCATGCTGCCGGTCACCGAGCATGGCGGCTACATGGTCGACGGCGACGCCGATAAGATCGTCACCTTGACCCGGCTTGCCCGCGAGATGGGTGCCGATATCGTCAAGGCCGACCCGACCACCGATCCCAACGACTTCCACCGCGTTGTCGAGGCGGCGCGCTGCCCGGTGCTGGTGCGCGGCGGCGGCAAGGAGGATCTGCGTGCCGTGTTCGACAAGTCGGCCGCCTTGATGGCACAGGGTGCGCTTGGCATGGTCTATGGCCGCAACATCTACCAGCATGCCAACCCGAGCGCTGTCGTGCGCGGGCTGATGGCAATCATTCACGACGATGCCGATGGCGGCGCAGCCTGGGATCTGTACAACCAGGCATAGGCTGCGGCCTCGGGAGGCGCCAATGGCAAGCTATATCCTCGGTCTCGATGCCGGCAACACCGTCATCAAGGCCATCCTCTTCGACCTGTCGGGCCGCGAACTGGCATTCGCCGCCCGTGACGGCCGCTCGTCCATGCCAAAGCCCGGACATGTCGAACGCGACCTCGACGAACTCTGGCGCAATGCGGTCTCGGTCATTGGTCAATGCATCGCTGAAGCCGGTATCGACGCCGGCGAGATCGTCGCCATCGGCTGCGCCGGCCATGGCAACGGGCTCTACGCGCTCGATCGTGCGGGCGCGCCATTGATCGGCATCCAGTCGCTCGACACACGCGCCGTCGACATCGTTGCCGAATGGGCAGAACAGAATGTCGGCGACCGCACCTACGCAC
>NZ_RZRR01001200.1:0-1336 GCF_003998555.1 Mesorhizobium sp. M7A.F.Ca.CA.002.09.1.1
TCCCTGGCAAGGCAGCCGCCGCCATCAACGAACCGTCCCAGCCTTCGCCCGCCGTGATGACGCAGCTCTGACCATGCGTGTCGGTGGCAAGGATCGTCCAGGTGCCCTGGTCGGAGACGAATATCTCAAGAATGACGCTCGGGTTGACCAGGCCGCGCGCAGCCTCGCTTTCGTGGAATTTTTCCCCGAGCGCTTTGATCATATCCGCACGGGCTGCGCATTGCTCCGCCATCGCCGGGACGGCGGCAAACGCGGAAACCGCCGCGAAAAATAGCGTTGCCACAAGACGGGTCATCTGACACCTCCTTGCGCCAGACGATGTCCCCGAAGCTGTCGCCAGCGCCGTTGCTTGATCTGCCGTACCTCCTTGCGGCAGGACTGCAAACCAAGACGGCAGATGCCCACTTGGTTCCATCACATTAGCGTTCACGCAGATAGGGTCGTCGCCGGACTGCAAAAAAGCCCGGGCGCGAGCGCCCGGGCCTCAAATTCAAAATCAATCTGTTGTCCGGTCAGTTCATCGTCGGGATGACGAATTCGGCACCGTCCTTGATCCCGGACGGCCAGCGCGAGGTCACCGTCTTGGTCTTGGTGTAGAAACGGAACGCGTCCGGGCCGTGCTGGTTGAGGTCGCCGAAGGAAGACGCCTTCCAACCGCCGAAGGTGTAGTAGGCGATCGGCACCGGGATCGGCACATTGATGCCGACCATGCCGACCTGGACACGGCTTGCGAAATCGCGCGCGGCATCGCCGTCACGAGTGAAGATGGCGACGCCATTGCCCATCTCGTGGTCGTTGGCGAGCTTGATCGCGCTCTCATAGGTCGGCGCGCGCACAACCGACAGCACCGGCCCAAAGATCTCTTCCTTGTAGATGCGCA
Organism: Mesorhizobium sp. M7A.F.Ca.CA.002.09.1.1; assembly: GCF_003998555.1. NCBI lineage: Bacteria > Pseudomonadati > Pseudomonadota > Alphaproteobacteria > Hyphomicrobiales > Phyllobacteriaceae > Mesorhizobium > Mesorhizobium sp. M7A.F.Ca.CA.002.09.1.1. Next base: position 881 of record NZ_RZRR01001200.1, read on the forward strand.
TGTCCGCGGTGACGTTGTCGAACAGGCAGCCGCCCATATAGTAGCCGTCTTCATAGCCCTGCATGGAGAAGCCGCGGCCGTCGACGACCAGCTTGGCGCCTTCCTTGACGCCGGTGTCGACATAGCCCTTGACCCGCTCCAGGGCTTGGCGCGTCACCAGCGGGCCGAAATCGGCGGAAGAGTCGGTCGAAGGACCGACCTTCAGGCTTTCGACGCGCGGGATCAGCTTTTCCATCAGCCGGTTGGCGGTGTCGTTGCCGACCGGGACGGCAACCGAGATCGCCATGCAGCGTTCGCCGGCCGAGCCGTAGCCGGCGCCGATCAGCGCGTCGACCGTCTGGTCCATGTCGGCATCGGGCATGATGATCATGTGGTTCTTGGCGCCGCCGAAGCACTGCACGCGCTTGCCGGCGGCCGTGCCGCGCGAATAGATGTAGTGGGCGATCGGCGTCGAGC
>NZ_RZRR01000119.1:0-9034 GCF_003998555.1 Mesorhizobium sp. M7A.F.Ca.CA.002.09.1.1
GAATTGTGATGAGCTATCTGGACGAACTGTTTTCGGTGGCCGGCAAGACCGCGCTGGTGACGGGTGCGGCGACCGGCATCGGCCGCATGGCGGCGACCGCGCTGGTCAGGGCCGGCGCCAGCGTGATGATCGCGTCGCGCAAGGGCGAGGATTGTATCAAGGTCGCCGAAGAGTTGAACCAGCTTGGTGCACCGGGCCGGGCCGACGGCTTCGTCGGCGACGTTTCCAGCGAAGCCGGCATCGCCGCACTCGTCGCCGAGGTCAAATCGCGCACCGAACGGCTGAACATTCTGGTCAACAACGCCGGCGTCTCCTGGGGCGCGCCGCTGGAAAGCTTCCCCTATTCGGCATGGGCCAAGGTGTTTGGCGTCAACGTCACCGCGGTCTTCCATCTGACGCGCGAATTGCTGCGGCTGCTCGATGCCGCCGCCAGCGACGCCGATCCGGCCAGGGTGATCAACCTCGGTTCGGTAATGGGCACGCAGCCGCTGGCCGACGACGCCTATTCCTACACCGCCTCGAAGGCTGCGGTTCATCATCTGACGCGCACACTGGCGCTCGAGTTCGCCGCCCGCCGCATCACCGTCAACGCCTTTGCCCCCGGCCCCTTCCAGAGCCGGATGACGGCATTTGCCACCGCCACAGAGGAACAGGCCAGGCACGTCGGCAGCCATGTTCCGATCGGCCGTATCGGCGCACCGGATGACATCGCCGGCGCAACGCTCTATTTGTGCAGCCGTGCAGGCAGCTATGTCACTGGCGCCATCTTGCCGATCGACGGCGGACAGTCGGTGCAGCATGGGCTGACCTTGTTCAAGGAATGACATTTTCCGGCCACAGAAGCCGGGGGTGAACTGGAGGACATGAGCGTGGAACCGATCAGTCTCGATGTGCTTCTGGCCAGTGTCGGCAAGGAGGTCGGCGTGTCGCCGTGGCGGGTGGTCACGCAACGCATGATCGACCAGTTCGCCGACGCCACGGACGACCATCAGTTCATCCACTGCGATCCGGAGCGGGCGATGCGTGAAACGCCGTTCGGCGGCACCATCGCGCACGGCTTCCTGTCGCTGTCGCTGTTGTCGGCGATGACCTTCGAGACCATGCCGCCGCTGGAAAACGGCAAGATGGGCGTCAACCACGGCTTCGATTCGCTGCGCTTCCTGGCGCCGGTGAAAACCGGCGCGCGCATCCGCACGCGTTTCGTGCTGGCCGACGTCAAGGTCAGGCCGTCGGGCTGGGTGCAGACCGCGCATGACGTGACGATCGAGATCGAGGGTTCGAAGAAGCCGGCACTGACCGCGCGCTGGCTGACGCTGACCTTGATCGAACGCCAGCCCGAGACGGCATGAGTGATCCCGTTCTCGACCAGGCAGCGCTTGCGCCTTACCTCGAGGCGAACATACCGGGCTTTTCCGGGCTTGCGGCAGTCGAGAAGTTCAAATCCGGCCAATCGAACCCGACCTACCTTTTGACGGCGGCAAGCGGCCGTTACGTGCTGCGCGCCAAGCCGCCGGGGCAATTGCTGAAATCGGCGCACCAGGTCGACCGCGAATTCAGGGTGATGAGCGCGCTTGCCGGCACCGCCGTGCCTGTGCCGGCCATGCTGCATCTGTCGGCGGAAGGCTCGCCCATCGGCCGCATGTTCTACGTGATGGATTTCCTCGACGGCCGCATTTTCTGGGATCCGGCTCTGCCGGAGGCTGGCGACAATGATGAACGCGCCGCCATCTACGATGCCATGAACGACACCCTCGCCGCCCTGCACGAGGTCGATGTCGAGACTGTGGGGCTCGGCGATTTCGGCCGGCCGGGCAATTATTTCGAGCGCCAACTGGCGCGCTGGACGAGCCAGTACCGTGCCTCGGAAACCGGCACCGTCGCCGACATGGACCGGCTGATTGCCTGGTTGGAAACGCATATGCCCGTAGATGACGGCCGGATCTCACTGGTCCATGGCGACTACCGGCTGGACAATCTGATCTTCGCGCCGGACCGGCCAACGGTTCTGGCAGTGCTCGACTGGGAACTTTCGACATCAGGCCACCCCTTCGCCGATATCGCCTATCAATGCATGCAATGGCGGCTGCCGCACGCTTCCGGCTTTCGCGGCCTGGGCGGTATCGATCGTTCCGCACTCGGCCTGCCTTCCGAAGAGGACTACGTCGCCGCCTACTGCCGGCGGCGCGGGCTCACCGGTATCGGCAACTGGACGTTCTTCCTCGCCTTTTCCTTCTTCCGGCTGGCTGCCATCTGCCAGGGCGTCTTCAAGCGGGCGCTGGACGGCAACGCCTCCAATCCCGAGAAGGCGAAAACCTATGGCGAGGCGGTGAAACTGCTTTCGTGTCTTGCCGCAGAACTGATCGACAGGGAGGCGTGATGGGCCATTTCGAGAGAGGAACGGTGCTGATCACGGGGCTGCCAAAATTCGAAAAGCGTCGGCACGATCCGAAGCATACCGTTTGGGAACTTCCCGTGCCCTTGTCCGTTTCCGTACAGCGTATATAATTTAGCCAGCCACCAACCCAACCGAAGGCACCAGATCTTGCCGCAGAGCGTCCAGACACGCCGCGAGAAACAAAAAGCAGAACTGCGCTCCGAATTGCTCGAGGCCGCGCATAAGCTTGTCCAGGAAGAGGGCTATGAGGGCCTGACCATCCGCAAGCTGGCCAAGCGGGTCGGCTACGCCCCGATGTCCGTTTATTCCTACTTCGCCGACAAGCAGGACATCCTGTTCGCTCTGGCCGAGGACGCATTCGAGACGCTTGCTCGCCGCATCGAGGAGCATCCGTCCGATGATCCGATCGCAGCCTTGCAGGCGGTGATGACGGAATATGCCGCCTTCGGGCTCGGCAATCCCAACGAATACCGCACCGTATTCATGACCGAAAAGACCAAGCTGCCGGAAGGCAGGAGCTACGACGACATGGAAGAGAGCAACCCGGCGATGAAGGCGCTGATCAGCCGGGTCGAGGCCTGCGTTGCCGCCGGAAAATTGCAGGGCGATCCGCGCGCCATCGCCACCATGCTGTGGGCGGTTGGCCACGGCACGATCTCGCTGCTCATCACCTTTCCATTCTACCCCTTCGGCGACCCGCAGGCCTTCGTGAAGCGGATGTGCGATTTCACGCTCGCCACGCTCAGCACGCAAAACGTCCCGCCATTGACCGAGACACCGGTCAACTGCTGACCTTTCATTTCCATATTTTCTCTCCGCCCCAGCCAGACCCTGGGGGGATTTCTTGGTTAACGAAAAATTTATCGTACGCGTACGGTTTTCCCTTGAATTCCCAATCGACGGCGTATATGTACAGTCTATCGTACATGTACGAGAAAAATTCACCCGTCGGTACGAATTGAATTCGACCCGGAAACCGGAGACTGACAATGAAAAAGACACTCCTCACCCTCGCCGCCGTGCTGGCACTTTCGGGCTCGGCTTTCGCCGCCAACACCACCCATCCGGTCAAGCATGCGCCGGTGGCGGCCTGCGTTGACACCAAGACCAACCTGAAGCTCGATTGCGCTTCGACCGGTTCGGTCGAGAAGAAGGGTGCCACGGAAAACACCGCTGAAGGCAAGGGCCCGCGGCTCGGCATCAGCATCAATCCGTGGATTGTGCCGAGCGCATTCTGATATCAGCAAAGATCACGTCTGGCCGGCACAAGTCGGCCAGCTTCAAGCGACCGAAATCGGCAGCTTCGCCGCTGAACTTTCAAAGGCTGCGTCGATCAGCTTCTGCATGTCGGCGGCGCGCCGGAACGACGGATCGCCATTCCGGCCTGCATCCAGCGCATCGGCAAAGCGTCGCGCATTGCGCTTGACACTGGGCAGATCCAAAGTCCGCCAGCGCTGAAGATCGACATCCCCGCCGAGGCAGGCCGACAGGCTCGATGCCTTGCCGTCGGTCTCGACCTTGATGGCGCCCTGGGTGCCGTGCAGGGCCAGCGACAGATCGTTGGCGTGACCGGTCATGTAGCGGCTCGCCACGATCGTGGCGAGCGCGCCGCAATCGAGCCGCGCCGTCATTGCCACGCTGTCATTGGCGTCCAGCACATAGTCGCCGATGCGCTCGCCCTCGGCCTTCGGAAACGTCACCAGATCGGCATGCAGGCTGACGATATCCTGGCCGGCGCCATAGGTGGCGAAATCCAGGATATGGATGCCGACATCGCCCAGCACGCCGGTCGAACCGTGCCGGCTGGACAAGCGCCACAGCCATTTGTCCTCGACCCGCCAGTCACCCCATGATTTGCTGACCAGCCAGCTTTGCCGGTAGCTCGCCTCGACATGGCGCAATGCGCCGATCTCGCCGGCCTGAACCATGCGCCGCGCCTCGTGGATCGCCGGTGAGTTGCGATAGGTGAGGTTGACCATGTTGATCACCCCGGCAGCCTCGGCCGCTTCGGTCATAGCAAGTGCGTCGGCATGATTCGGCGCCAGCGGCTTTTCGCAAAACACATGTTTTCCTACGCCGAGCAGCGCCAGCGTCGTCGCCCTATGGGCACCATCCGGCGTCGCGTTGATGGCGGCATCGAACTGGCCCCAGGCGATCGCCGCCTCCAGGCTCTCGAAAGAATCGCCGATCTTGCTGGCCGCGGCGAACGCCGCAGCGCGACCGGGCACCTGGTCGACACAGGCGACGATGCTGCAGCCGGGAATCCCGGCAAACTCCTCGACATGATGCCCGGCGATACCGCCGGTGCCGAGCAGAAGAATTCGATGCATTAGCCCCAAGCCCCCAAAATCAACTCACGCCTTGGGCAACTCAGGCCCGATCAGCTCAGGCCGCCCCAATCAGCTCAGGCCCTTGTCGCCATCGGCATGCAGGCGCAGCCCCTTCTGCACGATCTTCTCCTTGGCCGCATCCGTCGGCACGTTCGGCGCATTGGTGATGCCGGACCAGGCCGGCGCCGGATTGTGCGCCCAATGGACGGCGTTGCGCAGCACCTGCTGCACGCCCTCATTGTGATAGATCGGATAGGTTTCGTGGCCGGGCGAGAAGTAGAAGATCCGTCCCGCGCCGCGCTGGTAGGTCAGCCCTGACCGGAACACCTCGCCGCCCTCGTACCAGGAGACGAACACCGTCTCCAGCGGCTCCGGCACCGCGAACGGCTCGCCATACATTTCGGTCTCGCCGATCTCCAGGCACTCGCCAATGCCTTGCGCGATCGGGTGGCCGCGGTTGATCGCCCAGACGCGCTCGCGCTCGCCCGCCTCGCGCCATTTCAGCGAACAGGGCGTGCCCATCAGCCGCTTGAAGATCTTCGAGTAGTGGCCGGAATGGAGCACGATCAGGCCCATCCCTTCCCAGACCCGCTTCTGCACCCGCTCGACGATCTCGTCCTTGACCTCGCCATGCGCCGCGTGGCCCCACCACAAAAGCACGTCGGTGGCCGCCAGGCGCTTTTCGCTCAGGCCGTGCTCGGGCTCCTGCAAGGTGGCGGTGGCCGCCTCGATGCCCTTGTCCTGGTTGAGCGCGGCGGCGATGGTGCCGTGCATCCCCAAGGGATAGAGTTCGCGCACGGCTTCATTGGTCTGCTCGTGGACGTTCTCGCCCCAAACGATCGCTTTTGTCGGCATTTTCATCTCCCAAAGCGCTTTAAATAGCACGCCCAAGGAGATTGAGAAGGTCCGATGCGATCTGGCCCGATGGAATACTAGGTCTTGCGCTTCTTGCGCCCCGGCACGGTCTTGGCCTTGCCCGGTTTCGCCGGTGCGCCGGGGATGGCGGTTCCGGTAATGGATACCGGATCGCTGGCCGGGAACGTGTCTTCGAGGCCTTCCTCGAGTTCCTCTTCGGCGCTCGGGGCTTCATGTCGCTCATGTTCGAGCGAGCGGACGGCCGATGTCTTTTTGACCGGCGACTTCGGCGCGGAATTCGACGGCATCGGCATTTCTCCCTCGGCGTGCGGATGCAGAACGAGCGTGCCCTGCAAAACGTTCCGAGTTCAGACCGCCGCGTCGCGCGATCCCTCGGACAGGAAAGTAAAGACATAGTCCGAGAAGGAACGCCAGCATTCGACCCGGAAGGCATCGGCGGCTGTGCGCAACAGCACGATCTCGGTCTTGCCCAGGATGGTGCGCGACGCCGCGCCCACCGGGAAGGCGTCGAGCGACAGATCCTGCGGGCAGCCCGCATTGATCGTCGCCGCTGCCCCCGCGCCCGTCACTGATATCGCGATGTTGCGATGCGAGATGCCGACCGCCGAGTGCAAAGCGGCAACCCCGGCGCAATCGGCCAGCGGATCGTTGCCGGCTTCATCGATGACAAGCCATTCGTCGGGGCCGAGCCACAAGGCGGTGCGCCCGCCCTTCGAGGAGGATGTCTTCGGCTTTTTCGGCAAGGTCACGCCGAGCGCCTTCGAAAGCGCTGCGGCCGAAGCCTCCGGCGCACGCAGCGAAATGCGCTCGGCCGGCGGCAGCACCTCGACCTTGACGGCGGCAGCAGTGGTGCTGCGTCCAGCCAGCGCCGGACGGCGCTCGACCGAAGGCGATGCAGCCGGAGCCGTCTTCCTTGCAGCGGCCTTAGCCATTGAGGCGCCCTCCCGTCTCGTCGAAGAACACCATGCCGGTAACCTCCACTTCGATCACCCCGTTCGGCATCGGCACGTAGAGCGTGTCGCCCATCCGGTCGCGGCCGCCGGCGACCAGCGCCAGCGCGATCGAGCGGCCGCAATTTTCCGACCAGTAGCTCGAGGTGACGTGACCGATCATCTTCATCGGGATCGCCTGCTTGGGGTCGGCGACGATCTGCGCGCCTTCCTCCAGCACCACCTTTGGGTCTTTCGTTTTCAAGCCGACCAGTTGCTTGCGGCCCTTGGCGACCAGGTCGGGCCGCGCCATGCCCCTGATACCGACGAAGTCGGTCTTCTTCTTGCCGACCGCCCAGTCGAGACCGGCATCGTTCGGCGTCACCGTGCCGTCAGTGTCCTGGCCGACGATGATGTAGCCCTTTTCGGCGCGCAGCACGTGCATCGCCTCGGTGCCGTAGGCGGCGGCGCCATGCTTCTGGCCTTCGGCCCAAAGCGCTTCCCAGACCGCCTGGCCATAGTCGGCAGGCACGTTGACCTCGAAGCCCCGCTCGCCGGTGAACGACATGCGGAACAACCTCGTCGGCACGCCGCAGATCTTGCCTTCGCGCACCGACATATGCGGCAGCGCCTCGTCCGACATGTCGATGCCTTCGACCAGCGACGCGATGATGTCGCGGGATTTTGGTCCCTGCACGGCGATGACAGCCCATTGTTCGGTGATCGAGGTCAGCCAGACATTGAGATGCGGGAACTCGGTCTGGAGATAGTCCTCCATGTGGTTCATGACACGCGGCGCGCCGCCGGTCGTCGTCGTCACATGGAAACGGTCGGGCGCCAGCCTGCCGACGACGCCGTCATCATAGATGAAACCGTCCTCGCGCAGCATGATGCCATAGCGGCAGCGGCCGGGTTCCAGCTTCTCCCAAGGGTTGGTGTAGAGCAGCTCCATGAATTTGGCCGCATCCGGCCCGACCACTTCGATCTTGCCCAGTGTCGAGGCATCGAACAGGCCGGCAGTCTTGCGCACGGCGACGCATTCGCGGTCGACAGCAGCATGCATGTCCTCGCCCGCCTTGGGGAAATACCAGGCGCGCTTCCACTGGCCGACATCCTCGAACACCGCGCCTTGCGCCTCGGCCCAGGGATGGATCGCCGTTTTACGCGTCGGGTCGAACAGCGGCCCGCGCGCATGGCTGACGATGGCGCCGAAGGTCACCGGCGTATAGGGCGCCCGGAACGTGGTCAGGCCGACCTCCGGGATCGGCTTTCCCAGCATCTCGGCGGCAATCGCCAGGCCGTGCATGTTGGAGGTCTTGCCCTGATCGGTGGCCATGCCGTTGGTGGTGAAGCGCTTGACGTGCTCGATCGAGCGCATGCCTTCGTGCACCGCCTGGCGGATATCCTTGGCGGTGACGTCGTTCTGGAAGTCGACAAACGCCTTCACCGTGGTGTCCGGCCCGGCGCCAGGAGCCGCACCCAGCATGCCGCGCGACCAGCTCTCCGAGGTGTCGACCTTCGGCTTCGTACCCTTGGCGGTTTTCGCGCCCGCATCCCTGGCCGCTTTGGCGCCCGCGGCATAGGCCTCGTCGACCGTCGCCGATAGGCCGTCGGTACCATTGCAGGCGCCGACAGAGACACAATCCTGCGCATAGGTGCCCGGCACGAAGCGCTTGGTCTCGTCGTTGAAGGCGACCTTGCCGCGCGACTGCGAGAACAGATGCACCGACGGCGTCCAGCCGGCCGACATCAGGATCGCGTCGACTGGAATGATGCGTTCGCCGCCGCCATTCTTCGGCTGCACCGTCATCGAGGAAACGCGCAGCTTGCCGCCGGCGCGGATCACCGCGCGGCCGAAATTGACCTCGATGCCGAGCGCCCTCGCCTCGTCGATCACCGGTCCGGTCGGATTGTCGCGCAGATCGACGATCGCCGCCACGTTGACGCCGGCCTTCTTCAGGTCGATCGCCGCTGCATAGGCGGAATCATTGGCGGTGTAGACGCCGACATTCCTGCCGACCGCGACGCCATAGTGGTTGAGATAGGTGCGCGCGGCACCCGCCAGCATGATGCCCGGGCGGTCGTTGTCGGCGAACACCATGTGGCGCTCGATGGCGCCCGAGGCCAGCACCACGCGCTTGGCCCTGACTTGCCACAGCCGCTCGCGCGCCAGATCGTGGCCGGGAGCCTTCAGATGATCGCTGACACGCTCGACCAGGCCGACGAAATTCTGCGCGTAATAGCCAAACGCCGTCGTGCGCGGGAGCACGCGGACATTGTCCATCGCGGCGAGCTTCGCCACGGCAGCTTGCGCCCAGGCAAAGCCGTCCTGGCCGTCGATTTTCGCGCCGCTCTCGAAACGCAGGCTGCCGCCGAACTCGGCCTGCTCGTCGGCGAGGATGACCCGCACGCCGGTCTCCGCCGCTGCCAATGCCGCAGCGATGCCCGCCGCACCGCCGCCCAGCACCAGCACGTCGCAATGCGCATAGCGTGACGAATAATGG
>NZ_RZRR01000011.1:0-20707 GCF_003998555.1 Mesorhizobium sp. M7A.F.Ca.CA.002.09.1.1
ATGCAGGACCAGCCGTGGTTCGCCGCCGAGCAGCCGGGTCGTGTAGACGCGCAGCGCCAGGTCGCGGCCGACACCCTTTTTCGCGTAGTCTGCGACGAGTTTTTCGGCTGCTTCGTCATTCCACAAATTCTTCATGTTCGCTTCGTCCGGTTGTTTGTCTTTGATGGTGAAACAGCAATGCCGCGACGCTTTGATGACAATGCGCCGGCGACGGAGAGGGGATTTCCTAGGAGGCCTTTTCTGTCGTGGCAGCCGCATGATCCAGGAGCCGCTGCGCCATGTGTGCGCCGACCACCAGATGCGTGCAAAGGCCGCCGGCGATCGCCGCGAGCAGCGGTTCGAACTTGCTGTCCTCCTGCACCACCACCAACCGCCTGGCGATGGCGCGCAGCGAGGCAAGCTCGGCGGAGATCACCCGCCTGTTATAACTGCAGTCGAGCACCTTGCCCTCGGCGTCTATGATCTGCCCGGCAATCACGCCGGCAGCGCCTTGGCTGCGCAGATCCGCCATTTCGCTTGGCGTCAGCGCGCCGCATTTGACCAGATGGCTGTCGGCGTCGACCGCGCCGACCGAGTATAACGCCAGGTCGCATTCGCCGACACCCGACAATTGTTCCCGGATCACCGGCTCGGCACGCAGCGCACGCGCAAGTTCTTCCGTAGACAGCACCAGCGGCGCGTAGAAATTGAGCCCTTTGGCGTTGAGCCGCCGCGCGATTTCCATAGTGCATTGGTCGGGGCGATAGGAATAGGGCGCGCCGAGATTGCCGCAGAGCTGCACCACCGTGACATCCTGCAGGTCGGCATAGGACATGACGTCGGCAATCATATAGACGGTGCGGCCCCAGGCGACGCCGATGCGGTCGCCCTTCTTGACCAGTTCGAGAAAGACGCTCGCCGCCAGCACGGCGATTTCCGTCGACGGGTCGGCAATATGATCATTCTCCGGCGCGATCCAGACGGCGTCGAGGCTCAGCGCATCCTCGAGCTTGCGCGCCAGCACGTCGTCGGTGAAAAGCTGGGTCGAAGTCGAGATGTTGACGATGCCGGTCTCGCGCGCCTTGCGCAGGTACATGGCGACCGAGGCACGGGAAATGTTAAGCTGGCTCGCCACCTGGTCCTGCCGCAGGCCATGGGCATAGTAGAGCCAGGCGGCCTTGTGGATGAGTTGTTCTGCCGGTCGGATCGCCATGCCGTCTCCTCAGCTGACATTATTCACGGCTCTCGACAAAAGTCAAACTGGGCAGAGGTATGCGATGCTCCCGCTTGCGCCGAATCTGGTTCATCATTGTGCCGAATGCGCTCTGTCGTGGCATCGTTTGTGGTGACGCGGCCCGAGCCTGTGATTAGAACGTCTGAAAGAAAATCGCGGGGAGCATGGGATGGGCAATCCTTACGAACAGGATCTCGACAAGAACGCGGCCAACCATCAGCCGCTGACGCCGCTCACCTATCTGGAGCGCGCGGCCAAGACCTATCCCGACCATATCGCCATCATCCATGGCCGCCAGCGCATCGACTATCGCACTTTCTGGCAGCGGTCGCTGAAGCTTGCCTCGGCCCTTCAGAAGCGCGGCATCGGCAAGGGCGACACCGTCACCGTCATGCTGTCAAACACGCCGCCGATGCTGGAGGCGCATTTCGGCGTGCCGATGACCAAGGCGGTGCTGCATTCGCTCAACACCCGCCTCGATGCGGCGGTCATCGCTTTCCAACTCGATCATGCCGAGACCAAGCTGCTGATCGTCGACCGCGAATTCTCCGGCGTCGTCAAGCAGGCCCTGGAACTGGCCAGGGTCAAGCCGCTGGTCATCGACTATGACGATCCCGAATACGCCGCCGACGCGCCGTACCCAAAGGGCGAGCGGGTAGGCTCACTGGACTATGAGGCATTTGTCGCAGGCGGCGACGCGGACTTCGCCTGGTCGATGCCCGACGACGAGTGGGATGCGATTTCGCTCAACTACACGTCCGGAACGACGGGCAATCCGAAGGGCGTCGTCTACCACCATCGCGGTGCGGCCCTGATGGCCTACACCAACACCATCCATGCCGGCATGGCCAAGCACGCGGTCTATTTGTGGACGCTGCCGATGTTCCACTGCAATGGCTGGTGCTTTCCCTGGACGCTCGCCGTCCAGGCCGGCACCCATGTCTGTCTGCGCTGGGTGCGGCCGAAGCCGATCTACGATGCGATCGCCGATCAGGGCGTCACCCATCTGTGCGGCGCGCCGGTCGTCATGTCGGTGCTGATCAATGCCAGGGACGAGGACAAGCGCGCATTTCCGCAGACGGTCACTTTCAACACGGCTGCAGCACCCCCGCCGGAAGCCGTGCTGTCGGGGATGGCGGATGCCGGCTTTGCCGTCACCCATCTCTACGGCCTGACCGAGACCTATGGCCCGGCGGTCGTCAACGAATGGCACGGCGCCTGGGATGATCTCGAAAAGGGCGAGCGCAGCGCCAGGAAGGCGCGGCAGGGCGTGCGCTATGCAGCGCTCGAAGGCCTGACGGTCATGGACCCCGAGACGATGCGGACGACACCGGCCGACGGCGAGACAATCGGCGAGGTCATGTTCCGCGGCAACATCGTCATGAAAGGCTACCTGAAAAACCGCAAGGCGAGCGACGAAGCCTTCGCCGGCGGCTGGTTCCATTCCGGCGATCTCGGCGTCATGCACCCCGATGGCTACATCCAGCTCAAGGACCGCTCCAAGGACATCATCATCTCCGGTGGCGAGAACATTTCCTCTATCGAGGTCGAGGACGCGCTCTACAAGCACCCGTCGGTTGCCTCTTGCGGCGTCGTCGCCAGGCCCGACGACAAATGGGGCGAAGTGCCTGTTGCCTATGTCGAGCTGAAACCCGGCAAGGTCGCGACCGAAGCCGAGATCATCGATCACTGCCGCGCGCTGCTTGCCCGGTTCAAAGTGCCGAAGGCGGTCATCTTCGCCGAAATCCCGAAAACCTCGACCGGCAAGATCCAGAAATTCCGGCTACGCGAGATGGCCAAGGGGGCTTAGCTGCATCGCCACCCATGCTTCGCCTCGACAATTTGTCGCGGGCTTCGTCATCCTAGGGTGTAGCAGTCGCGAGCGACGTCGCGGAAACCCTGGAGCTGCTCCGCAGCCCAAGGGATCCATGCCGTCACCTTGCGGCCGAGCTCCGACAGTCGAGAATGGCGGCTGCAGGCTACAGCTCGCTGACCGGTGTAAACCTGTTGATCCGTCGCACTCTTTGACCAACGTCGCGGCATGGATCCTAGGGTCTGCGCCGCGTCGCTTCGCTCCTTGCTTCGCCCTAGGATGACGAATTCATCAGGGCCAGCCGCTAACGGCGATCGTCGATTCCACCTTCTCACTGTCACCATCTGTCACCATTCGTACGTGTATACCGAATCCGCATTGACAGGTCCTTCTTTTCGATTTACGAGTGATGAAAATCAAAATTCGTCACTCGTAAATCGATAGAGGATCATGTCCGAAGCCGCCACCATAGTCGCCGAAGCCGCCCGACAGGAAAATGTAACGCGCATTCTCGATTGCGCCGAGCGCCTGTTCCGGCACTATGGCTACGGCAAGACCAATGTCGCCGACATTGCGCGTGAGCTCGGCATGTCGCCGGCCAACATCTACCGTTTCTTCGCCTCCAAGGTCGAAATCCACCAGGCCGTCTGCGGCCGGATGCTCGGCGCCAGCTACAAGATGGCCTACGAGATTTCGCGCCTGCCGATCAGCGCCGAGGAGCGGCTCCGGCGCTACGTGCATGCGCAATACAAGATGACGATGGAGGTCATGCTCGACGACCAGAAGGTCCACGAGATGGTCATCGTCGCCCTCGAACGGGATTGGGGTGTGATCGACAAGCATGTCGACAGCATTCACGACCTGTTCGCGGAAATCATTCGTGACGGGATCGAGGCCGGTGAGTTCAGAAAACAGGATCCGGTTATCGCGTCTCGCTGTTTCGGCGCCGCGACCGTCATCCTGTGTCATCCGCAGATGGTGGCGCAATGCCTTGCCAAGACCAACCGGGCAATGCCTGACGACCTCGTCGACTATGCAATCAAGGCCTTGAAGTAGCCTCCGCCCGCCGGGCGCCGGTTTCAACGATTCATCTCCATTTCGGGAGTACGCGCGTGTCTTCGTTCAGTTCAATCATCGGCAGGTTGCCCGCTGTAGGCCCGGTGCTGCTTGTCACCGCCACTCTCGGGCTTGCCGGCTGCAGCCAGGAAAAAACCGAAGTCAAGGATATCATCCGCCCGGTCAAGGTTGTCGAGATCGCGAAGGTACATGACACCCGCACGCTCTCCTATTCCGGGTCGGTGAGGGCCCGCACCGAGAGCGCTCTGGCATTCCGCGTCAATGGCAAGATCACCGAGCGCCTCGTCGATATCGGCCAGCATGTGGCCTCGGGCGATGTGCTCGCCCGCATCGATCCCATTGACTACGACCTTTCGGTCAAGAGCGCGCAGGCAGCGCTCGATGCCGCCGAGCGGCAGGTCGAGACCGTGGAACTCGCCCGCAAGCGTGCCGAGCAGCTTTTTGCCAAGAATTTTGCCCCGAAATCACAGCTCGAACAGGCGACCTTGACCTATGACCAAGCGGTCGCCACCCGTGATTCCGCCCTTTCGACACTGGCTCAGGCGAAGAACCAGGTCGGTTATACCGATCTCAAGGCCGACAGGGATGGCATCGTCACCACGGTCAGCGCCGACGTTGGCCAGGTGGTCGGTTCCGGCACGCCGGTTGTCACTGTCGCTGTCGACGGCGAAAAGGAAGTGCTGATCGCCGTCCCCGAAATGGAAATCGCCGAATTCAAGCCGGGCAAGGCGGTCAAGGCGGGCTTCTGGTCCGACGATGCGCTGGCGCTCGACGGCAAGGTCCGCGAAGTCGCCGGCAGCGCCGATCCGCAATCACGCACCTTTGCCGTCCGCGTCAGCCTGCCCAACGATCCGCGTGTGCTGCTCGGCATGACCGCCAGCATCGAAGCCACGGCGGCCAATGAGCGGCAGCTGGTCTCGATCCCCCTGAGCGCACTGGCCGAGCAAGGCACCCAATCGATCGTCTGGACCGTCGATCGTGGCGCCGACACCGTTCATGCTCGTCCGATCAAGGTTGCCGAGTTCGCCGCCGATGGCGTGCGTGTCGCGGAGGGTTTGAAACCCGGCGATGTCGTGGTCGCCGCCGGCACGCAATTCATGACCGAGAACCTCAAGGTGAAGCTCGCCGGTGATACGGCGCTGCAATCGGCATCCGCGGCGGACGGCGACGCCAAGCAGGTGCGCTGACGACAGACAACCGGCTGCGCGTTCCCGCAGCCGCTGGTTTCCGGGCGGCAGGCGCCCGACCGAGACGCTCGATTGATGTAACCCCCACATCGATTTCGCGTCCCACCGCGATGAGTGCTTCTCCGCTGGGAGAGCCTTGCCGCCCGGAAGCCACTACGAACCCTCGATTTTGTTGCGCTAGATAGATGGACCAGCGTCGATGACCAATTCCACGGAAGAGAAGCGGCCCTTCAACCTGTCGCGCTGGGCAATCGGCCATCCCGCCATTGCGCGGTTCCTGTTCGGCCTGATCATCATTTCCGGCGCGCTCGGCCTGATGCGCATGGGCCAGAAGGAAGATCCCGATTTCACCTTCCGGGTCATGGTCGTCCAGGCGATCTGGCCGGGCTCCTCGATCCAGGAGATGGAAGACCAGGTCGTCAACAAGATCGAACGCAAGCTGCAGGAGACGCCGCATCTCGATTTCGTGCGCTCCTTCACCCGCGCCGGCAGCGCCATCATCACCGTGCAGATCAAGGGCGACACCAACACCGCCGAGGTGACCGACGCGTTCTACCAGGTGCGCAAGAAGGTCGGTGACATTGCCGGTGACTTGCCACAAGGTCTGCTCGGCCCCTATTTCAACGACGAATTCGGCGACACCTTTATCACCCTGCATTCGATCAGCGGCGACGGCTTCAGCTATCCCGAGCTGAAGAAGTTCGCCATCCAGGCGCGCGACATGCTTTTGACGACGCCCGGCGTCGAAAAAGCCGTTATCATCGGCGACCAGCCTGAAAAGCTCTATATCGACGTCTCGTCCAAGGCCCTGGCCGAACGGGGCCTGACGCTGACCGATCTGCAGAATGCGATCAAGGGACAGAACAATGTCGACCCGGCCGGCTCCGTCGATACCGGCACCAACTCGGTGCGCATTTCCGTCGAGGGCGATGTCGGCAAGGTCGAGGATATCAGGAACCTGCGCCTGCGCGCCGGCGGTCAGGTCACGAGGCTGGGCGACATCGCCACGGTGAGTTCGGGGTTGCAGGATCCGTTCCAGCGAAAGTACCGCTTCAACGGTCACGACAGCGTGCAGTTGGGCGTCGTCATGGCCAAGGGCTTCAAGGTTACCGATGTCGGCAAGGATGTCGAGGCCACCTACAAGCGCTTCGAAGAGGCGCTGCCCTACGGCGTTGCGGTCGACCAGATCTCCGACCAGCCGGGCGTCGTCACCGATGCGGTGGCGGAGTTCATGCATGCGCTTGGCGAAGCGTTGCTGATCGTGCTCGTGGTCTCGTTCCTGTCGATCGGTTGGCGTTCCGGCCTGGTCATCGCCATCGCCATCCCGCTGGTGCTGGCCGCGACCTTCGCCATCATGTACGAGCTCGGCATCGACCTGCAGCGCATCTCGCTCGGCGCGCTGATCATCGCGCTCGGTCTTCTGGTCGACGACGCGATGATCGTCGTCGAGATGATGGAGCGCAAGCTGGAGGAGGGAATGGTCAAGGTCGAGGCGGCGAGCTTCGCCTATTCCTCGACCGCCTTCCCGATGCTGACCGGCACGCTGATCACCACGGCCGGCTTTATTCCGGTCGGCTTCGCGGCCTCGACCGCCGGCGAATATGTCCGCACGCTGTTTTATGTCGTCGGCATCGCGCTGATCGTCTCCTGGTTCGTCGCGGTCTATTTCACGCCATGGCTCGGCAACATGATCCTCAAGCAGCGCAAGCATGCCGGCAGCCATCACGATGTCTTCGACACGCGTTTCTACCGCCGGCTTCGTGCCACCGTCAGCTGGGCCGTGCGCCATCGCATCATCGTCCTGGTGATGACGCTGGTCACCTTCGGCACCAGCCTGTGGGCTTTCCAGTTCATTCCGCAGAACTTCTTCCCGCAATCGTCGCGGCCGGAAATCCTCGTCGACCTTTGGCTGCCGGAAGGCACCAGCATCAAGGAAGTCGAGGCGCAGGCCAAGGCGCTCGAGACCAAGATGATGGACGACAAGGACAAGCGTTTCATCGCCACCTATATCGGCGAGGGCGCGCCGCGCTTCTTCCTGCCGCTCGACCAGCAGCTGAGCAACCCCAACTTTGCCCAGTTGCTCGTCATGGCCAATGACGAACCGGCTCGCGAGCGTCTGATCGTCAAGTTGCGCACCGTTCTGGCGCAAGACTTCCCGTCCATCCGTGCCAAGGTCGATCGTCTGTTCCTCGGTCCGCCGACCGGCTGGCCGGTGCAGATGCGCGTCATGGGGCCGGATCGCCAGGAGGTGCGCCGCATCGCCGACCAGGTGAAGGCGAAGTTCCGTGAAGATCCGCTGCTTGGCGCCGTGCATGATGACTGGCTGGAGCCGGTTCCGGCGATGAAGCTGGTCATCGACCAGGATCGTGCCCGCGCACTCGGCGTTACCTCGCAGCGCATCCGCCAGATGCTGCAGGCGACGATGTCCGGCGCGCCGCTCGACGACTTCCGCGACGGCGAGGAGACGGTGTCCATCGTCGCCCGCGAGCCGAATGCCAGCCGCAGCCTGCTGTCCTCGGTCGACTCGGTCTATATCCCGACCGACTTCGGCGGTTTCGTGCCGCTGTCGCAGGTGGCCAAGGTGGTGCCGGTGCTGGAGCAAGGCATCGAATGGCGCCGCGACCGCCTGCCGACCATCAGCGTGCGCGCCACCTTGCCCGACGGCGTGCAGTCCAACGACGTCGTCACCAAGATGTACAACGACATGAAGGACCTGCGTGCGGGTCTGGCGCCCGGTTACAAGATCGAAATCCAGGGCGGTGCGGAGGATTCGGCGGAAAGCCAGGCTTCGATCGCCGCCAAGGCACCGATCATGCTGGCCGTCATTGTCGTGCTTTTGATGATCCAGCTGCAGAACTTCGGCAAGGCGATGCTGGTGCTGGCGACCGGTCCGCTTGGCATTATCGGTGCTGCCGCGGCACTCCTGATCAGCGGTGCGCCGTTCGGCTTCGTCGCCATTCTCGGCGTCATCGCGCTGCTCGGCATCATCATGCGCAACTCGATCATCCTGGTCGACCAGATCGACCAGGACATCGCCGCGGGCATGGACCGCTACGAGGCCATCATCGGTTCGGCCGTTCGCCGTTTCCGGCCGATCACGCTGACGGCGCTGACGGCGGTGCTGGCGCTGATCCCGATCTCGCGCGGCGTCTTCTGGGGTCCGCTCGCCTACGCCATGATGGGCGGCATCCTGGTTGCCACGGTGCTGACCATCCTGGTCCTGCCGGCCGGTTACGCCCTGTTCTTCGGCCGGGAGCCGAAAAAGCGCGGGGCGGAGGGACGGACGGACGATCTGGAACTGAGCCAGGAAGCCGAAAAGCCGCAATTGGCGCTGGCCGCCGAATAGATCGATCACGCCAGTCGAAAAGGATCGGGCGCGCCGAAGCGCGCCCGATCCTTTTTATTTTTATGAGGTCAGATGACGAAGAACCAGTTGGCGAGCAGCATCACCACCACGCCGGCGACCAGCGTCAGATAGGGCAGCATGCCCGCCTTTTTGACCGAGAGGTCGGCCCCCGTCATGCCGAGATCGGCCAGCATGTGGTCGGGGAACTTGCCCTTGTCCTGAATGTAGTGTCGGAAGCAGAACACCGGGATGATCAGCGCTGCCGTGATCAGGCCGGCCCACAGCGCCATCGGGTTCCATACCTTGGCACCGGCGCCCATGAAGATCGCGTTGACATAGGCGAAGATCGCCCCGATCCCGAGCAGCCAGCTCGGCGCCTTCCAGGGCCGTGCGATATGGCCGTTGTCGATGCGGTGGATCCAGCCGGCGTTGAGGTTGAGGAAGTTGAAGATGATGTAACCGCAATTCGACACGGCGAGGATGAAGAAGAAGCTCGTCGCGTCGGCCGAGGCGATGGCCAGCACGATCAGGTTGAAGACGAGATCGGTCCACATTGCCCGTGTCGGCGCACCATGTTCGTTGACATGGCTGAGATAGCGCGGCAGCCAGCCGTCGACCGAGCCCTGGTAGAGCGTACGCGAAGAGCCGGCCATGGCCGTCATGATGCACAGCACCAGCGCCAGGATCATCAGCATCACCAACAGGCTGTGGACTAGCGCGCCGCCGCCGACCATGCCGGCCAGCGCGTCGGCGACCCCGGAGCCGTCGACGATCGGCGTCGCCAGCATACCGTTGAGGCCAAGCACGCCCTGGAAGGTGAACGGCACCAGGATGAACAGCAGCATGCACAGAAGGCCGGAATAGAAAATCGCCTTGAACGTGTCGGTGCCGGGGTTCTTGAACTCGGATGTGTAGCAGACGGCGGTCTCGAAGCCGTAGGTCGACCAGGCGGCGATGAACATACCACCAAGCACCAGCGTCCAGCCGGCGATGTTCCAGGCACCGGGCTCGGGCGCGTAGGCTGCGGCCAGCGGCACCAGCGGCGAAAAATTCGCCCAGTTGATCTGGCCGGTGACGATCGGCACCACGCCGACGATCAGCATCGGGACGATGACCAAGAGGCCGATATATTTCTGCACATTGGCGGTGCCGAGAATGCCGCGATGCTGGATCGCAAAGATGATCAGCATCAGCACTGCGCCGATAAAGAAGGTCGCGTTGAAGGTGAACGAGACCGGTCCCAGCGTGTGGCTGTAAAGCGTCCAGTTGCGGATTGCCGGCGTCGCCGCCGCGGTCACCGCTGTGATGGCGTCGGCGGCACTCGTCCCGGCATGCGCGGCGATATAGGCGACGACATCGGGTGAGGTTTCGGTGAACAGCGGCACTGGCGCCAGCGCGTTGAGGATGTAGGCGGCGGCGATCGAGCAGCCGAGCGACAGCACCGGCGACCAGGCGAACCAGTTGCACCAGACAGACAGCGGCGCGATGAACTTGGAATAGCGCAGCCAGGCGGTGGCGCCGTAGATCGACGCGCCGCCCGACTTGTTCGGAAACAGGCCGGCGATTTCGGCATAGGTGAAGGATTGCAGGAAGCCCATGATCATGGAGAAGATCCAGATCGCGAAGGCCAGCGTGCCGGTCGTGCCGGCAATGCCGCCGATCGAGAACAGGACCAGGGCCGGCACGCCGCTCGCCACCCAGAAGGCGCCGCGCCAGTCGATATTTCGGTGCAACTTGCCTTCGGCAAGCGGCTCCAGGACAGTCGTTATCGTGCTCATATGTCTTTGTTCCCCATTTTGATGTTCCCCGTTCGTGACGGCCGCGACTTCGCGAGGCTTCATCATCGACGCATGCTTTGGGCGGCTGTCGGTGTTTCCACTCAGTCGCATTTTTTTCTTAACAGTGAAGATTGATCCGGCGCGCTTTCAGGTCAAGCGATTTGTCGCGCCGTGCACATCACGCTTGCGAAACATGTCGGCTTCACACTGCCGCGGTGGGATTGTTCGGAAAAGGACCAAGGGTCAGGAAGCGAAAACCCGCCGGAGGCGGGTCGCGGCGCAAATCAGCACCATGGACGAATATGTAGCATAGCTGCCCTCAGCAGGTCAAGAAAAAATTCCTATCACGAACTGCAGCACGGCCTCACTGTCTTGGGAGGGAAGGGCCGTCAGGAACGCGGTTTGGTCTTTTGCGGATCGTAGTGGGCGAAGGCGACGACTCGCGCCGGCAGCCGCTTGGCATGGCCGTCGAGCTTGCCGATCTCGACCTCGGTACCGACAGCCGAATGGGTGACATCGAGCCTGGCCAGCGCGATGGTCTTGTTCAGCACCGGCGAGCGCATGCCTGACGTGACCACGCCGATCTGGGCACGGCCGACATGCACGCAATCGCCATGGCCGACGTCGACATTGGCGTCGATGTCGAGACCGACCAGCTTCGTCTGCGGGTGCTCCTTGCGGCGGATCAGCGCCTCGCGGCCGACGAAATCGTCGGTCTTGCTCTTCAGCGGCACGGTGAAGCCGATGCCGGCCTCGAACGGATCGGTCTGGTCGGAAAATTCGTATCCGGCGAAGATCAACCCGGCCTCGATGCGCACCATGTCCAGCGCCTGCAGTCCCATCGGCTTCAGCCCGTGAGGCTGGCCGGCTTCCCAGATGGCGTCGAAGACTTTTTCGGCGTCGCGCGGATGGCACCAGATCTCGTAGCCGAGCTCGCCGGTATAGCCGGTGCGCGAGACGACGACCGGAATGCCGTTGCCGCCACCAATGCGGGCGACGGCGAAGCGGAACCATTCGAGTTCGTCGATCGACGGCTGCAGCGGCGAGGTCCAGATCACCTCCCTGAGGATGTCGCGGCTCTTCGGTCCCTGCACGGCGACATTGTGCATCTGGTCGGTGGAGGAACGCACAAGGACATTGAGGCCGAGTTTTGTCGCCGTCTCGCGCAGCCACTCGCCAGACAGATCGTCGCCGCCGACCCAGCGGAAATTGTCCTTGCCCAGCCGCAGCAGGGTGCCGTCATCAATCATGCCGCCATGCTCGTAGCACATGGCCGAATAGACCACCTGGCCAACGCCAAGCTTCTTGACGTCGCGGGTCAGCGTGTATTGCAGCAGCGCTTCGGAATCCGGGCCGGTGACCTCGAACTTGCGCAGCGGCGACAGGTCCATGATCACCGCGTCTTGGCGGCAGGCCCAGTATTCGGCGATCGGCCCGTCCTTGGCGAAGGAATTGGCGAGCCAATAGCCCTTGTACTCCTGAAAGTTGCGGGTGTGCTTGGCAAAGCTCGAATGAAAAGCGGTCTCGCGGGTCATTTTCGGTTCCGAATCGGGCGTCATGCGTCTGGCGATCGCTCGCGAGAATTTGTGCTGGCCGGAATAGGTCCGCACATGGATGTCGGTCGGGTTCCAGCCATTGGCCGGCGTCGTGTCGTCGGGGCAGGCGGAGGAAACGCAAACGATGTCGGTGAGCGCCCTGAGCAGCACATAGTCGCCCGCCCGCGACCACGGCTCGTCGGACACCATGACGCCATGCGCGTCGATCGCCGTGTTGAAGAAGAAGTTGATCGCCATCCAGCCCGCGCGGGGATTGACGCCCTTGCCGGCCAGAGCGCCGTTGAAATTCTCCGAACAGTTGGTGTGTCCGGGATAGCCGATGTCGTCGTAATATTTGGCGGCGCAGGCGAGCGCGAAGGCGTCGTGCCGGCCGCATGTGTCCTGCACCACCTCGACCAGCGGCTCCATGTCCTGGTCATAGTATTTGGAATGCAGGCCGGGCATCGGGTAGCTCGCACCCATGAGCGTGCGCGTCGTCGTCACGTCGAGCGGATGATCCAGTCCCCTGTCCAGCTTGCGCGCCGAAAAGCACTGGAAATCGGTGCATTGGCGCCCGTCGACATCGATGATCTGCAGATAGTCGCCAGCCCCAACGAAATAGGCCTCCGCGGTCGCCGAATGGACGCGCAAATCGAGCACCGGGTCGGCAAGCGGATCAGCCAATACCGATTTCGCCGCCGGGCGGATCGTGGCGCGGCGAACGAAGACGGTCAGCGGTGTCGCCGTGTCATGACCATCGACCAGCATCGGCCCGCCGGGGGCGGCAATCAGCACCGCACCATCGCGTGCGACGGTGAAAGCCTGCTCGGTGCCGGCCGGTGTCGTGACGCCGAACACCCGCACCGCCCTGGCGTGGTCAAGCTGCACCTGCCGGCGGGCGAGCCCGCTCCGCAGGGATGCGAGACTGTCGTCGCCCTCTATGAGCAGCGCTTTGATGCCGGCAGCGTTGCTGTTCGATGCTTCACCAAAAATGCCGGGATCGGTCGCGCCGGTCCTGTCCCAGGCCAGAAGTTCGCAGGCCTGGCCGCCTTCGACATTGCGCACGGTGATCGCGTCGCCGGCCTCGATGTCGATCAGCACCGCGCCGTTGCCCTGGATCGTATAACGCTCCATGCCCGGCGGCAGCGCGATCTGGCCCGGCCTCAGGATGAGGCTAGGCTTGGGCGGTCCGGCAGCAATTGCGGGGTAGGGCGACTGGCTCATCTCAGCCTTGCGGTTCGAGAAACAAGTTTGCCTGTGCGTGAAATTATTTTAGCAGCAAGAATAGCAGTGCGGTTGGGTTTGGCAAGGCGGAGGTGGCGCGCTTTGCCTTCTCCCCTTGTTGTGGGAGAAGGGAAGACTAGCCAAGGCTAAGCCAGTCTCTCTGTATGGTTGATGTCGACGCCGTACTCCGCGCCCGAATCCAGCATCGTATGCCAAAGGCTCTCGGCAAACGTCGCAAACATCAGAACGTTGAACACCGCCTGCCCATCCGTCCGATCACTGTCGCGCCAGAGCGTGACGCTGGTGTGATCCATCGACGTCGCGGCGGCGGCGCCAACCGGAAACGAATCGGGATGCAAATCGATCGACGACAGTTTCGCCAGCATTGTCCGCGCCTTGGCGCCGGAGATGCTGACCAGAACCCGCGCATGCGACTGGTCCGACAGCGAGCCGGACAATGCGGGCTCCAGCGTCTGCATCGTGTGCTTGCCGCCCTTCGACAGCACGAAGAACTGGTCCGGTCCCGACCAGATCAGCGTTGCGTCCGAAGTCCGCACCGCCTTCGGCGCATCAGGGACAGCAACACCAAACCGAGCCTTGGCGGCTTGTCCCAGCTCGGCCGCCTGGCCGCGCCGCGCCATCCCCTGGATCAGATCAAAATTGCGGATCTCGGTCAGCGAAATGCCGGCCTCGATACCGCGTGCGCCATCTGTACCGGTGACAAGCGCATGCTCGAGTGGGCTGCGAGAAACCCAGGAAAACTCAACCACGCTGGCGCCCTCCATCCGGGTCGTAGAAGACGGGATTGCAGAGTTCGACGTCATAGTCTTCGCCGCGCAATGGATCATGCGCGTGCACGATCTCGCCGATGCGTTCGCGGCCGCGTTCGACAAGCGCGAGCCCGATCCACTGATCCAACGTCGGCGAGAAGCAGACCGAGGTGACATAGCCCTGGTCGTTGCCGGGGCCGGGCGTCTGCCCCTTCGGGATGATGTGTGCGCCGGAGCGCAACCGGCGTGTCTCGTCCGTCGGCTTGATGCCGACGACGACCTGGCGATCTGGGGCTACCAGCGCCTCGCGTCCGGCCATGACGCGGCCGATATAGTCTTTCTTGGTCGACATCATCTTGCCCAGACCAAGATCGGCCGCTGTCGTCGTGCCGCTCAGTTCCGGTCCGGCGATGTGGCCCTTTTCGACGCGCATGACGCCGAGCGCCTCGGTGCCGTAAGGCGTCACGCCGAATGGCGCGCCGGCCAGCATCAGATTGCGTGCCATCGCATCACCGAAGCGTGCCGGTACCGAGATCTCGAAGGCCATTTCGCCGGAGAACGAGATGCGGAACAGCCGCGCCTTGAGGCCGCCGCGCAACGTCACTTCGCGCGCGCCCATGAACGGAAAGCCTTCGTTGGAAAGGTCCTCGGACTCATCAACGATCTGTTTCAGCAACTCCCGCGCGCTCGGTCCGGCGATCGAGAACTGCGCCCACTGGTCGGAGACGGAAGTGAGCTGCACGTCGAGCTCCGGGAACAGCACCTGGCGGCAGAATTCGAGATGCTGCATCACCAGACCGGCCTTGGCCGTGGTGGTGGTGAGAAAATAGTGGTCTTCGGCCAGCCGCGACGTGGTGCCGTCGTCATAGACGATGCCGTCCTCGCGCAGCATCAGACCGTAGCGCGCCTTGCCCACTGCAAGACTGGAGAAGGTGTTGATGTAGACGCGGTCGAGGAAGGCGCCGGCATCCGGACCGTGCACGTCGATCTTGCCGAGCGTCGAGACATCGCAGAATCCGACGCCTGAGCGCACCGCCTTGACCTCGCGCGTCACCGATTCCAGCCAGTCCTTCTCGCCCGCGCGGGGGTACCACTGCGCCCGCTTCCACAGGCCGGTGTCGACGAAGACAGCACCTTGTTCCACGGCCCAGTGATGCGACGGCGTCAGCCGCGTCGCATGGAAAGTCTCGTCGCGGTGATGGCCGGCGAAGGCGCCGATGGCGACGGGCACGTAAGGCGGCCGGTAGATCGTTGTCCCGGTCTCGGGGATCGAACGGCCGCTGACCGCAGCCATGATGGCGAGGCCGGCGACATTCGAGGTCTTGCCCTGGTCGGTCGCCATGCCGAGCGTGGTGTAGCGCTTCAGATGCTCGACCGATTCAAAACCCTCGCGCTGCGCCAGCTCGATGTCGGACGCGGTGACGTCGTGTTGCTGGTCGACAAAGGCTTTGCCCTTGCCGGCGACATGCCAGAGCGGCGTCAGCGAAAAAGCCTCGTCATCGGCGGCAGGCGCGGCGCCCGCCGTACCATTGTGCCCCGTGTCACGGGCCGCTGCCGCGCCAGCGGCAAATCCCTGGCTCAGGCAGGCGCCGAGCCCGAAATCGCCATTGGCGGCACCCGCGGCGACCATGCCTGGAGGCGCGCCGTCGGGCACGAAGGCGGAGATGTCGCTGCGCCATTTCGGCCGGCCGCGATGATAGGAGGTCAGCCCGACCGCCGGGTTCCAGCCGCCGGAAACGGCGAGCCCGTCCGCTTCGACCTCGGCGCGCGCGCCGCCGGTCAGCGACACCGCGATTTTCCTGACGCCATCCTTGCCGCCGTCGATGCCACTGACGGAACCGTGCAGCACCGGGAAGCCGCCCTTCGAGGCCAGCGAACGATGCGCCGGCGATATTTCGGGCCGTGCATCGATGACCGCCGCTATCTGCAGGCCGGCACCGAGCGCCGTCTCGACGGTGCGCCAGCCGTCCTCATTGTTGGTGAAAAGTGCGATCCGCTTTGCCGGTGTAGCGGCGTAGCGCGCGACATAGGTGCGCATGGCGGAGGCCATCATCACGCCGGGCGTGTCGTTGCCGGCAAAGACGATCGGCCGTTCGATGGCGCCGGCTGCCACGACGCAGCGCTTCGCCACGATCCGCCACAGGCGCTGGCGCACCTGGTGCTCGGGCGGCGAGGGCAAATGGTCGTTGACCCGCTCAATGGCGCCATAGGTGCCGCCATCGTAGACGCCGAACAGCGTCGTGCGGGTCATGACGCGGACGTCGGGCATACCAGCCAGTTCAGCCAGCGTCCGCGAAATCCACTCGGCCGCAGGTTCGCCGTCGATCATTCCGCCATCCGACAGCAGACGGCCGCCGAGGACAAAATCCTCCTCGCACAGGATGACGCGGGCGCCTGCGCGGCCGGCTGCCAACGCCGCGGCCAGACCAGCCGGGCCGGAGCCGGCGATCAGCACGTCGCAATGCGCCCATGCCTTGTCGTAGTGGTCGGGATCGGCAAGGCCGGCGGCACGGCCAAGGCCTGCGGCGCGGCGGATCGCCGGCTCATAGATCGCTTCCCAGAACTTCGCCGGCCACATGAATGTCTTGTAGTAGAAGCCGGCAACGAAGATCGGCGCGAACAGCTGGTTGACCGACATCACGTCGTGGCGCAGCGACGGCCAACGGTTCTGGCTGGCGGCCTCGAGCCCGTCATAGAGTTCGGCCGTCGTCGCCTTGGTGTTCGGCTCGCGCCGTGCCCCGGTGCGCAGCTCAACCAGCGCATTGGGTTCTTCCGAGCCCGCAGTCAGGATGCCGCGCGGGCGATGGTATTTGAATGAGCGGCCGACCAGCTTGACGCCGTTGGCGATCAGCGCCGAGGCGAGCGTGTCGCCCTGGAAGCCGGAGAAAGCCTTGCCGTCGAAACGGAAGTTCAGCGGTGCCGAGCGGTCGACAAGCCCGCGATTGCCGAGCCGGTGTGTCTGCGCGCCGGCCATCACGCACCAACCTTCGCAGCGCCGGCACCAGCCGCCGGTTCGATGGAGGAAATCTCGTGCGTCAGCGTGTTGCGGGTGACCTTCAGCCAAGCCCGGCAACCACCGCCATGGTACCAATATTCGCTGGTCGCGCCGGCGACATTGTCGCGCAGATAGACATAGTCGAAGACCTCGTCTTCCGAGGCGCCGGCCTCGGGCCGCACCGGCTTGGCGTCGCCGAGATAGGTGAACTCGCCGAGTTCGCGTTCACCGCAGAAAGGACAGGCAATGCGCATTTCTTCTAAACCGCCTTCAATGCAGGTTCGGTTGGGCGCCCTGGCCCTTTTCGTCGATCATGGCGCCAGTTCGGAACCGGTCTAGGCGGAACCGTGCCGCTTCTTCATGCGACTCGTCGCGAGCCAGGAGGTGCGCAAAGACAAAACCGGACCCTGGCGTCGCCTTGAAGCCGCCATAGCACCAGCCCGCGTTGAGATAGAGCCCGTCGACGGGCGTCTTGTCGATGATCGGTGAACCATCCATCGACATGTCCATGATGCCGCCCCACTGGCGCAGCAGGCGCACGCGGCCGATCATCGGCATCAGCGCCATGCCGCCCTCGCAGACGTCTTCCATCACAGGCATGTTGCCGCGCTGGGCGTAGGAATTGTAGCCGTCTATATCGCCGCCGAAGACGAGGCCGCCCTTGTCGGACTGGCTGACGTAGAAATGGCCGGCGCCGAAGGTCATGACGCCCGGGATGAGCGGCTTGATCGCCTCGGAGACGAAGGCCTGCAGCACGTGGCTCTCGATCGGCAGGCGCAGACCGGCCGTTGCTGCGACGCGCGACGAGGAGCCGGCGACCGCCATGCCAACCTTTCCGGCGCCGATCTTGCCGCGCGACGTCTCGACGCCGGTCACCTTGCCATTGGCGTCCCTGACAAAACCGGTGACTTCGCAATTCTGGATGATGTCGACGCCGAGTTCGCTCGCCGCATGCGCATAGCCCCAGACCACCGCATCGTGCCGCGCCGTGCCGCCGCGCCGCTGCAACAGCCCGCCTTGCACGGGAAAGCGCGCATTGTCGAAGTTCAGGAACGGGATCATCTTCCTGACGGCAGCGAGGTCGAGCAGTTCGGCGTCGATGCCGTTGATGCGCATAGTGTTGCCGCGCCGCGCATAGGCGTCGCGCTGCGCATCGGAATGGTAGAGGTTGATGACGCCGCGCTGGCTGACCATCGCATTGTAGTTGAGGTCCTGCTCCATCCGCTCCCACAGCTTCATCGACAATTCGTAGAAGCCGGTGTTGCCGGGCAGACCGTAATTGGAGCGGATGATGGTGGTGTTGCGGCCGGCATTGCCGGAGCCGATCCAGCCTTTTTCGAGCACGGCGACATTCTTGATGCCGTACTCGCTGGCGAGGAACCAGGCGGTGGCCAGCCCGTGCCCGCCGCCGCCGATGATCACCACGTCGTAGCGATCCTTCGGCGTGGCGTCGCGCCAGGTGCGCTGCCAGTTCTTGTGGCCGGACAGGGCGGCACGAGCGAGCGAGAAGATCGAATATTTCATCAGTTCATTCCGAGGTCGCTCGCGTCGCGCTGGTGGTCAAATATCCAGCGTGTGGTCGCGCTCCCATTGCGTGAAGTGCGAAGCATAGGAATTCCATTCCTGGTGCTTCAGCTTTAGGTAGGCCGACGAGAAATCCTCACCCAGCGCCGCCTTGAGCGATTTGTCCTTGTCGAACTCGCGCAAGGCGTCGAGCAGGTTGAGCGGCAGTTTTGGCGCGCCCTTTACCGTATGGCCATGCTGGTACATGTCGATGTCGTAGCGCTTGCCAGGATCGGCCTTCGAGCGAATGCCGTCGAGGCCGGCGGCGATGATGACCGCTTGCAGGAGATAGGGATTGGCGGCGCCATCCGGCAGCCGCAGCTCGAAGCGGCCGGGGCCGGGCACCCGCACCATGTGGGTGCGGTTGTTGCCGGTCCAGGTCACCGTGTTCGGTGCCCAGGTCGCGCCCGAAATGGTGCGCGGCGCGTTGATGCGCTTGTAGGAATTCACCGTCGGGTTGGTGATCGCGGCCAGTGCGGAGGCATGTTTCATGATGCCGCCGAGGAAATTCCTGCCCTTGGCCGACAGGCCGAGCTCCATCGAATTGTCGGCGAAGACGTTGGTCTTGCCGGCCTTGTCCCAGACCGAGATATGCGCATGGCAGCCATTGCCGGTCAGGCCCTGGAAGGGCTTCGGCATGAAGGTCGCGCGCAGGCCATGCTTTTCCGCGATCGACTTGACCATGAATTTGAAGAACGAGTGCTTGTCGGCGGTCGCCAGCGCGTCGTCGAAGGCCCAGTTCATCTCGAACTGGCCGTTGGCGTCCTCATGGTCGTTCTGATAGGCGCCCCAGCCGAGCGCCAGCATGTGGTCGCAGATCTCGGCGATGACGTCGTAGCGCCGCATCACCGCTTGCTGGTCGTAGCAGGGTTTTGAGGCCGTGTCGTATTCGTCGGAGATCGTCTTGCCGTCAGGCGAGATCAGGAAGAACTCGGCCTCGACGCCGGTCTTGACATGCATGCCGTCGCTGGCGGCTTCCGCGATCAGCCGCTTCAGTGTGTTGCGCGGCGCCTGGTCGACCTCCTTGTCGTCCATGATGCAGTTGGCCGCCACCCAGGCGACCTCAGGCTTCCACGGCAGCTGGATCACCGAATCCGGATCCGGCACCGCAAGCATGTCGGGATGCGCCGGCGTCAGGTCCAGCCATGTGGCGAAACCGGCAAAGCCGGCGCCGTCCTTCTGCATGTCTGATATCGCCTGCGCCGGCACCAGCTTGGCACGCTGGCCACTGAACAGGTCAGTGTAGGAAATCATGAAATATTTGACGTTTTTCGCCCTTGCGAATTCAGCAAGATCAGTTGCCACGGTAGTTCCCCATTTTTATCGATTGTTGTTCCCGAGTATGCGGGAATCGGCCCTTCGTTGATCAGAAGCCGTTCTTCCCCGGTATCCAGTTGGTGCCGGCCAGCGGCACGCCGGCCATGGCGGCTGCCTCGATCGTCAGCGCGACCAGGTCCTCGGGTTCGAGATTGTGCAGGCTGTTCTTGCCGCACGCGCGGGCGATCGTTTGAGCCTCAAGCGTCATCACCTTGAGGTAGTTCGCCAGCCGGCGCCCGGCAGTCACCGGATCGACCCGCTTCATCAGTTCCGGATCCTGCGTGGTGATGCCGGCGGGGTCGCGCCCCTCGTGCCAATCGTCATAGGCGCCGGCCGTGGTGCCAAGCTCGTTGTACTCCGCCTCCCAGCGCGGATCGTTGTCGCCGAGCGCGACAAGGGCCGCCGTGCCGATCGAGACCGCGTCGACGCCGAGCGCCAGCGCCTTGGCGACATCGGCGCCGTTGCGAATGCCGCCGGAGACGATCAACTGCACCTTGCGGTGCATGCCGAGGTCCTGCAGCGCCTGCACGGCCGGCCTGATGCAGGCAAGCGTCGGCTGGCCGACATTTTCGATGAACACTTCCTGGGTGGCGGCGGTGCCGCCCTGCATGCCGTCGACGACAACGACATCGGCGCCGGCCTTCACGGCAAGCGCCGTGTCATAATAGGGGCGCGCGCCGCCGACCTTGACGTAGATCGGTTTTTCCCAGTCGGTGATTTCGCGCAATTCGAGGATCTTGATCTCGAGATCGTCGGGTCCGGTCCAGTCGGGATGGCGTGAGGCCGAGCGCTGGTCGATGCCTTTCGGCAGCGTGCGCATTTCGGCGACACGATCCGAAATCTTCTGGCCAAGCAGCATGCCGCCGCCACCCGGCTTGGCGCCCTGGCC
>NZ_RZRR01001201.1:0-1336 GCF_003998555.1 Mesorhizobium sp. M7A.F.Ca.CA.002.09.1.1
AGGCGGCACTCAATTCGGAAAATGCTGGTGCCGCCGAGCGCGAGGCCACCACCCGCGCGGCTTTCGAACAAGCGGCATCTACGCTTTCACAAAGCGAAGCCAAACTCGCCGCGCTGACTGCCGAGCGGGCCGAGGCTGCCGCCTCGCGCAACCAGATCGAACGGACGCTGCGCGATACCGCCGAGCGCCGCGACCGCTTCGCGCGTCAGCTTGCCGATGTCGACCGGGAATTGTCGGAGATACTCTCCAAGGTCGCTGGCCTGCCCGATCCGGCCGAGAAGCGGGTGCTGGTCGAACAGGCCATGGCGCTGCTGGAGGAGGCCGAGGCTGCCGTGTCCGAGGCCGAGCAGTCGGTCATCGATGCCCGCGCTGCCGAAAGCGCTGCCCGGCCACCGCTTCAGGATGCCAGGGCCGAGCTGGCAAGGATCGAAACCGAAGCGCGCACGCTGGCAAAAATCCTCAATGCCGCCAGCGGCGATCTCTTCCCGGCCGTGCTGGAGCAGATCAGCGTCGATCGCGGTTTCGAAACGGCGCTGGGTGCAGCCCTTGGCGAAGACCTCGACGTGCCGCTCGACCGCAGCGCGCCGGTGCATTGGGGCGAAGGCGCGATCCAACCCGGCGACGCGGCTCTGCCGGAAGGCGTGAAGAGCCTGGCCAGCGTGGTCCACGCGCCGGCACAGCTCGCCCGCCGCCTGGCGCAGATCGGTATCGTCGATGCCGCCGGCGATGGCCGCCGGTTGCAGCCGCTGCTTGCTCCCGGCCAGCGGCTGGTCAGCCGCGAGGGCGCGCTGTGGCGCTGGGACGGCTTTACCGCCAGTGCCGACGCGCCGACCGCCGCGGCGCAACGGCTGGCGCAGAAGAACCGGCTGGCTGAGCTCGATGCCGAGGCGATACAGGCGACGCTCGTCCTGCGCCAGGCCGAGGAGGCGCTGGGAGAGGCCGAACAGGCGCTCCGCCTGGCAAGCGAGGCCGAGCGCAACACGCGCCAGGCCGGTCGTGACGCACAGCATCGGCTGGACGCCGCCCGCAATGCACTGGCTGAGGCCGAGAGGGCCGGCGGCGAATTGCAGAGCCGGCGCGCAGCACTCGATGAAGCGCGCGCCCGCATCGTCGACAGCCATGAGGAGATTTCGGCCGCCTTCGCCGAGGCGGAAATGCTGCTGCAGGACGCGCCCGATCTTGGCGATCTGCAATTGCAGCTCGAACAGTCCTCGGCCAATGTCGCCCGCGACCGCGCCGCGCTTGCCGATGCGCGTGCGGTGCATGAGGGGCTGCGCCGCGAAGCCGAGGCGCGCGCGCGCCGGCTCGATGCCATTGGCGCCGAACGCAGCAATTG
>NZ_RZRR01001202.1:0-1334 GCF_003998555.1 Mesorhizobium sp. M7A.F.Ca.CA.002.09.1.1
CTTCTTCGCTCTGCCCGAGGAGCAGAAACTGGCGCTGAAGATCGACAGGAATTTCCGCGGCTACCTGCCCTTTGCCGGCTCGACGATCGTGACGTCGTCGGTGGCGACAGTAAGCAAGCCGAACCAGAGCGAATCGATCTTCTTCATGCACGAGGTCGAGGCCGACGACCCCAGGACATTGGCCGACAAGCCGCTGCAGGGTCCCAACCAGTGGCCGGACGAGGCAACGCTTGCTGGCTTCAGGCCAACGATTGAACGCTATGTCGATGAGATGAGCACACTGGCCCGCAAAATGGTCGGCGCCATCGCTCTTTCGCTTGGACTTCCGACCGACAGTCTCGACCGTTATTTCGATCAGCCGACAACCTTCCTGCGGTTGCTGCACTACCCGACGCAGCCGCATGAGGAGGGGCTATTCGGTTCGGCCCCTCACACCGATTACGGCTTCATTACACTGCTGGCGCAGGACAATGTCGGCGGCCTGGAAGTCAAGAACAAGGCGGGCGAATGGGTTCCCGCGCCTCCGGTCCCGGACTCCTTCGTGATGAATGTCGGCGACATCCTGGCGCGCTGGTCGAACGACCAGTTCGTCTCGACGCCGCATCGCGTCATCAACCGGTCGGGGCGCGAGCGCTATTCCCAGCCCTTCTTCTTCGACCCGTCCATGGATGAAACGATCGAGGCGCTGCCGGTCTGCGTGCCGGCCGGTAGCCAGCCGAAATATGAGCCGGTGCTCTACGGCGACTATCTGATGGAGCGCATCGACAAGAACTACCATTACCGCAAGAAAAAGGCTGCGGAAGCAGCCGGTACATAGACGGATCAATGCTTGGCTGCGGCGATGAGGACGCGAGGCCCTGATTGGAGAGCAGACTGCAGGAAACGTTGTAATCAAAAAAGGGGAACGAAAATGAGAGCACATTTACAGATGGCAGGTTTGGCGCTGGCCGCACTTGCCATAGTCTGGAGCGGACCTTCAGGCGCCGCCAAGGTGACGAAATCGGCCGAGGTTCAGCAGACCGGCATGCTGACCGTCGCCAACACGCTGGACTATGCGCCTTTCGAGTATCTCGACGCCGACGGCAAACAGACCGGGATTATCATAGAACTGGCCGGTGAGGTGGCCAAGCTGGTCGGCGCCAAGCTGGACGTGGCGCGCACACCTTTCCCCTCGATGATACCGGGCCTGGCGGCCGGCCGTTTCAAGGTCGCTTGGGAGACTTTCTCCGCCACGCCGGAGCGGCTCAAGCAGGTCGATTTCGTCATGCTCCTGAAGGCCGGCCTGGCTGTTTCGACGTCGCCGGACAAGAAGGCGAGTTTCAGCGGCGACACCC
>NZ_RZRR01001203.1:0-1331 GCF_003998555.1 Mesorhizobium sp. M7A.F.Ca.CA.002.09.1.1
CGCCTACAATGTCACAGCCGGCAGGGTCACGTTGAAAGGCACCATCCGCAGCGGCAGCGATGCAACCCGCGAGCGGGCCTGGCACCGCGTTCGTACGATAGCCGAGGGTATGGCGACGAGCCACGGCGCGCGTGTCGAGGTCGACATCCACAAGGGCGAACCCGGCGTCGTCAACGATGTCGAGATGACAGAGCTGATTGCCGCCAGCGCCAAGGCCTGCATCGGTGCCGACAACGTCCTCAACACGCCCGGATGGACGATCGCGGACGACTTTGGCTACTACAGCGAGAAACGTCCTTCGGTCTATTTTCGGCTGGGAATCCGGAACGAGGAGATCGGATCGGTCTTTCCGCTCCATCACGCCCGGTTTCGTGTCGACGAGGCCGCGTTGAAGGTCGGCGCGACCACCCTGGTTGCGGCAGCGACGGCGTTTCTGTCTACGGGAGCGCCTTAGTCAGCCATCATGATGGTCATCGGCGCATGGGGCAGGAGCCTGGGATCGCTTACAGATACTGGGCGACCTTCTTGCCGACCGTGAGGAAGCGCAAGGGATCGATCGCTTCGCCATTGTGGCGGACTTCGTAGTGCAGATGCGGGCCGGTCGAGCGGCCGCTGCTGCCGGTCTTGCCGATGACGGCGCCGGCGTCCAGTTTCTCGCCGACGGTCACGTCGATCTCGCTGAGATGCCCGTAACGTGTCGCAAAACCATTGCCATGGTCGACTTCAACCATGCGGCCATAGCCGCCGTTCCAGCCGGCCTTGGTGACGGTGCCGGGCGCCGTGACCTTTGCGGCCATGCCGATCGGCGCCCTGAAATCCATGCCGGAATGCAGTGCCGCGGTGCCGAGGATCGGGTCGGTGCGCACGCCGAACGGGCTGGTGACGGAGTGGCCCGGCGCGGGGTTGGTCAGCGGCAGCTGGCGCGCTTCTTTCTTGAGATGGTCGAGCGCGTCAAGCGCTTCGTCCAATTCCTTGACCTTGCTGTCGAACATCATCGAACTGTCGAGCGGGATCAGCGGTCCGCCGACGTCGCTGTCGCCCTTGCCGAAGTCGCTGTCGACGGGCAGTCCGGCCGCCTCGAGCGCCTGGGTGATGGCATCGGCGCTCTTATAGGCATTGTCGGCAAGCGTGCTGATGCGGGTCAGTTGATCGCTCTCGATGGATTTCAACGACTGGTTGATCGAGACGAAGAGCTTGTCGGCACGATCGGCGGCTGAATCATTGGGCAGCGGATCGGAGCGGGTTGACCACAGCGAGAACGGCCTTGTGTCGCCGGCGCCGAGATCGGCGCTCAGGCTGGCGACCGCATAATTCCGCGCGGGCTCCTTGAT
>NZ_RZRR01001204.1:0-1329 GCF_003998555.1 Mesorhizobium sp. M7A.F.Ca.CA.002.09.1.1
CCGAACGGCGAAGTGCCGCCTCCTCGACCAGCGTGCCGGGGCTGAGCAATCTTGCCTCGTCGAGCAGACCGAGTGCGGTCGCCGGTTGATCGCCGGCAAGCAGCGAGCCTTTGACCAAAGCGAGGAAGGCGCCGAGATCCGGAGGCAGCGCCATGGGATCGATCGGCCTCAAGGCTTCGATAGCCTTGCCGGGCCGGCCGTTGAGGTACTCAATCACGCCTTTGGCGATGGCAAGGCTTTGCGGGTCCGCCGTAGCGCGCGACGTGGCCGCTTCGACGGTCACCGGGTTGCCGCCGCTCATGCCGTAGACAAGCAGGGCCCGAAAATTCTTGGGATCCTTGTAGTCCTCGGCATTCGCCGCGCGCAGGCGCGTATCCGTCATCTCGAGCAGCTTGGCCTGCATCGGCAGGGCGGCATGATCCCCGGCGGCTATGCGGTCCTGGATGAGTTGCAGCGAGCGCACCAGCTGATACGGCTGCAGGGCCTCCTGGGCGAAACCAGTGGACGGGTGTCCGCCGGCCAGCAGCAACAGGCCAATCAACCGGCGGGTGACGGCCGCTCGCTTCATCCGCCGGTCGCCATCAGGATCTCGATGCGGCGGTTCGCGGCCGCCAATGGATCGGCTGCTATTTTCGGCTGGCGGTCCGCGAAACCGGCGACCTCGGTGATGCGGCGTTCGTCGACGCCGCCGCGCACGAGCATGTAGTACGCGGAATGCGCGCGCGCCGTCGACAGCCGCCAATTGTCGTAGCTGTCGCTGCGGAACGGCCGGGCATCGGTGTGGCCGTTGATGCTGATGGTGCCCTTCTGGCTGTTGACGATGCGGCCGATCTTCTCCATTGCCAGCACCAGTTCGCGTCTCGGCAACGCCGAGCCGACCTCGAACATGCCGAAGTCGAGCTGATCGGTGATCGAGATGACGACGCCCTTGTCGGTGGCTTCGACCGAGACGCCGTCGTGCAGCTTGTCGCCAGGCTTGAAAGCATCGGCCAACTGCCGCTTGACGTCGGCCGCTGCCTTCACGGCAGCAGCGGTTGGTGCCTTCTCCCCGATGTCGGGCTGGACGGCCTTTTGCGCCTCAGGCTCAGCCTTCGCTACCGCGGCCTTGGTGCCGTCCGATTTGGTCTCGCCGGCCAATGCCGTGGCAGGGTTCGCGGCCTGTTTACTGGTCGCGTCCTTTGCCAGTGGCTCGAGCGGTGCCGCGACAGGCGGCACGGCTTTGATTTTGAGCACCTGCGTTTCGGCGGTCTTGTCGCCGGGCTTGGCCGGATCGCCCTCGATCTTGGTGCGCTGGGCGCTGGCCTCGGCGCCGGGCGCCGCGACCTGCTG
>NZ_RZRR01001205.1:0-1328 GCF_003998555.1 Mesorhizobium sp. M7A.F.Ca.CA.002.09.1.1
GGTCGACGCCAACCTGCTGCACTCCTCTTCCGAGGGCAAGGTTCTGGAAGATCCATGGAGCGAGCCGCCGGAATTCGTCCACCAGCGCACCGTTTCGCCGATGGATGCGCCCGACAAGGTCACCGAGATCGAGATCGAGTTCCTGAAGGGCGACCCGATCGCGCTCAACGGCAAGAAGCTGTCGCCGGCAACCATGCTGGCGGCGCTCAACGATCTCGGCCGCGACAATGGCATCGGCCGGCTCGACCTGGTCGAGAACCGCTTCGTCGGCATGAAGTCGCGCGGCGTCTACGAAACGCCAGGCGGCACCATCCTGATCGCCGCCCACCGGGCCATCGAATCGATCACGCTCGACCGAGGTGCGGCCCACCTCAAGGACGAGTTCATGCCGCGTTACGCCGAGCTGATCTATAACGGCTTCTGGTTTGCGCCCGAACGGCTGATGCTGCAGGCGATGATCGACAAGAGCCAGGAAGACGTCGAGGGCACGGTGCGGCTCAAGCTCTACAAGGGCAACGTCATGGTCACCGGCCGCAAGTCGAAGAAGACGCTTTACTCCGATGCGCTGGTCACTTTCGAGGATGACCGTGGCGCCTATGACCAGAAGGACGCCGCCGGCTTCATCCGCCTCAATGCACTGCGGCTGAGAACGCTGGCAGCGCGCAACCGCGCCAAGTAGGGCGGATGCGCGGTTTCGGTCGCTGCCTGGCGCCGCTGGTTGTTCTGGCGACGCCGGCCGCCGGCCAGGAGTTCGACCCCGCCTCTCTTGACCTTCCCGCGCTGATCGAGTGCAGGGCGGACGTTCCGACTTACAACGACTTTGCCCTGTGGCTGTCCAGCGCACCGGGTGCCGTTGAAACGCTTGGCTGGAAGGAGGTTGCCTCCGCCAATCCGTTTCTCAGCCAATACGAACTGCCGGCCAAAATCCGCGTGTTCAACCGCGAGACAGGATCGATCGTGTTTACCGCTGCGGGGCCGATGGCCGTGCTCGACGGCGTTGCCGCGCCGGAGCTTGCAAAAGAACTCGACGTCATGGCCGTGTTTTCCACGCCGCAAAAATTCCTTGGCGAAAAGGTCGTTGTCCAAAGCACCGAAGAGTCGGAAGGATTGACCTTCTCCACCGACGTCAAGCTCAACGTCTCGACCGTCGAGTCCCATCCCGGCAAGACCCTGGCCGGCTGCTCCTACACGCTCGAAATCAAATAAAAACCCGGCATTCACGCCGGGTTTTCGATCAAGTCAAAAATGGCCGGGGCCTTCTGCCCGGTGCATGTTCCGTCAATCGCCGTCGATCGCCGTGGCAATGCGGGCGATGGCCTGCTGATAGA
>NZ_RZRR01001206.1:0-1323 GCF_003998555.1 Mesorhizobium sp. M7A.F.Ca.CA.002.09.1.1
GGCCAATACCGGCGATAGCGGCACATCACCGCTGCGTCCCGGCGACTGGAGCCGCCCGGGCGTGATCGACGATGTGCTGCCCTTCGTGCGTGACCGGTTTCAGCTTGATTTTGTCGACCCCGCCTCGATCATCCAGGCAACGGATGGCTTCTACGAATATCCGAACTGCGACCGCGACCCGCTGCCACGATGGTCGTTCGGGCGGGTGACGCTGCTCGGCGATGCGGCGCATCCCATGTACCCGGTGGGGTCGAACGGAGCCAGCCAGGCAATACTCGACGCTGGTTGCCTTGCGATGCATCTGGCCGCAGGACCGACCGTCGAAGCCGCGCTAACACGGTATGACGGGGAGCGGCGGCCGGCCACATCGGCCATCGTGCTGGCCAATCGGCAAGGCGGGCCGGAAGCGGTCATAGACATGGTCGAGGCCCGGGCGCCGCATGGGTTTGATGACATCGACGCCGTCGCTTCGCGCGAAGAACGCAAGAGCGTGGTACGCGGCTATGCGTCCCTGGCCGGGTTTGCAAAACCGAGTTGATCGCGAGTGGCGCGTTTTGCAGCCTACAGGTTTGCCTCGGCGAAGATGCGTGAGGCCCAGTCGAGGAAGACGCGAAGGCGCGGCGAGAGCTGTCTGTTCTGCGGGTAGAGCGCCGACAGCGGCGTCGGCGATGGCGGATAATCGGCCAGCACTTCGACCAGCGTCCCTTCGGCCAGGTCTTTGTCGAAGCGATAGCGCGGCGCCTGGATGAGGCCGAGGCCAAGCCGCGCCAGGTCGGCGGCGGTATCGGAATTGTTGGCGGCGACGCGGCCGGGCAGCCGCACCTCACGGATATTGCCGGCGACAGTGAATTCGAACGGAAGGGTCTCTCCGGTGCGCGACGAGACAAAGCCCACCGCCTGGTGACCGTCGAGCGCATCGGGGGAGGCGGGCGTGCCGTGGCGCTCGAGATAGGCGGGGCTGGCGCAGGTGATCTCGCGGATCATCGCGAGCCGCCGCATGATCATGCCGCTGTCGGGCGGCTCGCCGACGCGGATCACGCAGTCCACGCCTTCACGCACGAGATCGACCAGCCGGTCGCTCTGGCCGATCTGCAGGTCGATGCGGGGATAGCGGTCGAGAAACTCCGGCAGGCGCGGCAACAGGAATGTGCGGGTGAGCAGCGTGCTGGCGTCGATGCGCAGCAGGCCGAAAGGCTCGGCGTTGCGGAAGGCGGCCTCGGCATCCTCGATCTCGGCCAGGATCGACAGGCAGCGCCGATAGTAGGCTTCACCATCCTGGGTGGCGTTCACCTGCCGCGTCGTTCGTTCCAGCAGCCGCGCGCC
>NZ_RZRR01001207.1:0-1321 GCF_003998555.1 Mesorhizobium sp. M7A.F.Ca.CA.002.09.1.1
GCATGGATGACGTCACTGAACTGCGCTTCCGAAGCGAGCAGGTTGGTGATGCCGGGAAAAAGTCCGCTGTCCAGCATCGGCCGCGAGGCGGCCCCCGACGCTGTGAGGTCCAGCAACAGCACGCGCAGCCCGGCGTCGGCGACTTCGCGCGCCACCAGGATCGCCGATGCAGCCGCCTCGTCGCCTTCCGGCGAGACGAATATGGCGCGCGCCGCACCGCTTGAGATCAGCTTTTCGGCAGCCCTTTCGATGTCGATCTCGCCCAGGGTGGAGCGCGCCGGTTCGGGCTCGACAACCGTTTGCTCTGTCGCCGCCGTAGCGGGCATTGCGACCGCATCCGGCGCCTCGGCCATGGCCTGCATCGCAGCGGCAAAAGGCTCCGCATCGGCTTCATGCGCAGGTTCAGGCAGTTCCTGGTGAATGACGGGTTCCTGGAAGACGGCAGGCTCGTGGCGGACAAATGGCTTGGCGGCCGGCGTCTGCGCCACATGGGGCATCGCGACCTCATCGATCCGTTCGAAACGGGAACCGCTCGCCGGCCGCATCGCGCGGCCTGAGAACAGCTCCCGCAGAAGCGTCACGATGGCCATGATCAGCAGCGATGCGGCGAAAGCCGCGCCGACGATCGGCCCCACCTTCGGGAAATAGGCCTCGGAGGGAACCGACGCCTTCGAGGCGATCCGGGCGTCGACCGGCAGATAGTTGCGGTCCTGGCGCGAAGCGGCTTCGCGGTAGTTGGTCAGGTAGAGTTCGAGCTGCTGTCGCTTGGCGGTCGCGTCGCGCTGCAGTGCGTCGAGGTCGACCTGTTGTTCGCCGGCCTGCGCCGAAGCGGCTTTCAATGTGTTGACGTCGGCGACGAGCTGGTTCTCGCGGGCCTTTGCCGTCTCGGCCTGCATCAACAGGCCTTTCATGATCTTCTGGGCCTCGCTGCGGATCTGCGCGTCGAGATCGGACAGTTGCGATTTCAGCGCGCGAATGCGCGGATGATTGCCAAGCAGCGTCGTCGACAGATCGGCGATGTTGGAGCGCAATTCGACCTGTCGCTCACGCAAGCGCTGGATCAGGTCCGATGACAGAACCTCCGGCACTGCGTCCAGCGAACCGCCATTCTGCAGCGCCCTGCGCACACCGTCGGCGGTCGCTTCGGCCGCAGCGCGGTTGGCGCGCACTTTCGACAGTTCGCTCGACAGTTCCGAAAGCTGCTGGGTGGCCAGCACCGAATTGTTGCCACCCATCAGAAGATCGGACTGGGCTCGGTAGGCGGCGACCTTCGCCTCCGCATCCTTGACCTGCCGCTGCAGGTCGGCGATCTCGGGCGCCA
>NZ_RZRR01001208.1:0-1318 GCF_003998555.1 Mesorhizobium sp. M7A.F.Ca.CA.002.09.1.1
GCTTTGGAGTGTGCGAACAGCACGCCGGGACCTGAATGGTCCGGGCGCGCAGGTGAAGGTTTGGCGCCCGCGTCCGTGAGCTGGGCCAGAAGGTTGGATTTGATGAACACCACATCCGCTCTCAACACCGTCGGCGCCCGACCGCTGCAGTTCCCGATTCCGGCCAATGTCTATGCCGAAACCGTGGTCTCGGTGAAGCACTACACCGACCGGCTGTTCTCGTTCCGCATCACCCGTCCGCAGTCGCTGCGCTTCCGCTCCGGCGAGTTCGTCATGATCGGCCTGCCCAATGCAGAGAAGCCGGTGTACCGCGCCTATTCGGTGGCGAGCCCGGCCTGGGACGAAGAGCTGGAATTCTTCTCGATCAAGGTGCCGGACGGCCCGCTGACTTCGGAGCTGCAGAAGATCCAGGTCGGCGACACCGTCATCATGCGCCAGAAGTCGACGGGCACGCTGGTGGTCGACGCATTGACGCCGGCCAAGCGGCTGTTCATGATCTCGACCGGCACCGGCATCGCGCCCTTCGCCAGCCTGCTGCGCGACCCCGACACCTACGAAAAATTCGATCAACTGATCCTGACCCATACCTGCCGCGACAATGCCGAGATGACCTATGGCCAGGAGCTGGTCGCAGCACTTGAAAGCGACCCGCTGATCGGTGAACTGACCACTGGGCGCGTCACGCTCTACAATTCGACGACCCGCGAGGAATCGGCACGCATGGGCCGCATCACCGCGCTGATCGGCTCCGGCAAGTTCTACAGCGATCTCGGCATCGACAAGCTCAACCCGGAAACCGACCGGATCATGATCTGCGGCTCGATGCATATGCTGAAGGACGTCAAGGAACTGGCCGAAAGTCTCGGCTTCGAGGAAGGCTCGCTGAGCCATCCGGCGACTTTTGTCGTCGAGCGCGCCTTCGTCGGCTGAGCCGCACCAACATCTCGAAGTCTACGTTTTTGACCGCACGGTCAAAAACTGCTGCTTTCGCCGCCTTTTTCGGTTATGACCGCCCGCAGGACTCGTGAAGTACGGCTTCACGGGCTATCTTCGGCATACGTCGCTGAATGAAAGGGCAGGAGATGAGCAGCACAATCCGCGAAGCCGATGTCGGCCCGTCCAAGGTGACGCCGCTGCCGGCGCGTGCCGCCGCCAATACAGCCGTCCCGCACGATCATCGCATTGCGCGCAACCCCGGCATGAAGCTCGACCTTGGCTTCATGGAATCGGTGCGCAGCGTCAATCGCTCGGCGCTGGAACGGCGCGTCGCCAGCCTGACCAAGCGGCGCTCGATCAAGGCCGACAACCAGGCCGCCTG
>NZ_RZRR01001209.1:0-1314 GCF_003998555.1 Mesorhizobium sp. M7A.F.Ca.CA.002.09.1.1
GGCTACGACTGATCCGCACCCAGAATGTCGGCCCTGCCTCCTTTCGCGACCTGATCAACCGCTTCGGCTCAGCCGAAGCGGCGCTTGAAATACTGCCGGAACTGATGATTTCGGGCGGCGCCATCCGGATCGCCCGCATCCCGTCCGTTGCCGAGGCCGAGGCCGAACTGGAAACAGCTGGAAAGGCCGGCGCCCGCTTTGTCGGCATCGGTGAAGCAGACTACCCACCCCTCTTGCGCAACATGGATCATCCGCCGCCCCTGCTGGCGGTAAAGGGCAACGCAGCTGTTTTCCGGCTGCCGGGTGTCGCCATAGTCGGGGCACGCAACGCGTCGCTGGCCGGCATCAAGATGGCGCGCATGCTGGCAGCCGACCTCGGCCGCGACGGCTACGCAATCGTCTCCGGCCTGGCGCGCGGCATCGACACAGCGGCGCATCAGGGCAGTCTTGCGACCGGCACGATCAGCGTGCTGGCCGGCGGCCTCGACCAGCCTTATCCGCCTGAAAATGCAGGCCTGTGCGAAGAGATTGCCGAGCGTGGCGCCATCATTTCGGAGATGCCGTTCGGCTGGCAGCCGCGCGCTCAGGATTTTCCGCGCCGCAACCGCCTTGTCGCGGGTGCGGTCCTTGGGCTGGTGGTGGTCGAGGCAGCGCAACGCTCTGGGTCCCTGATCAGCGCCAGGCTTGCCGGCGAAATGGGCCGACTGGTCTTCGCTGTACCGGGCTCACCGCTCGATCCACGCGCCGCCGGCGCCAATGGCCTGCTCAAGGATGGCGCCACCCTGGTCACCGAGGCATCGGATATTTCCAGGGCAATCGCGCCGCTGACCGGCATGCGGGCGCCCGACGTGCCGCCGTTCGAAGAGCCGCCCGACTTCTTGGCCGCACCACCGCCCGGCGAAAGCGATCGCGCCCGAGTCATCGAGGCGCTCGGCCCGACGCCCGTCTCGGTCGACGAGATCATCCGCCACACTGGCCTGCACCC
Source organism: Mesorhizobium sp. M7A.F.Ca.CA.002.09.1.1 (assembly GCF_003998555.1). NCBI lineage: Bacteria > Pseudomonadati > Pseudomonadota > Alphaproteobacteria > Hyphomicrobiales > Phyllobacteriaceae > Mesorhizobium > Mesorhizobium sp. M7A.F.Ca.CA.002.09.1.1. Next base: position 986 of record NZ_RZRR01001209.1, read on the forward strand.
GGCCCAAGTGTTCATGGTGCTGCTGGAACTCGACCTCGCCGGCCGGCTAGAACGCCATGCGGGAGGACATGTTTCGCTGGTGTTTGGGGATTCTTCTGTCTGACCGACACCTCCGGTGTGACGCTGTTCGCTTCCCAGCAAGAAGATTCGCCCACGTCATCCGGGGACAGAAAAAACGCACCAACCAGATTTACAACTGACATGTTAGTGAGATATCACTGCCTTCGAACTTCTTTTCGGAGACTCCCGGTGACATCACGTTTTGGCCTTTCGGCCGCCCTCGCCACGCCTTTCGATGCCTCCGGGCAGATCGCCACCGCCCTCATGGT
>NZ_RZRR01001210.1:0-1314 GCF_003998555.1 Mesorhizobium sp. M7A.F.Ca.CA.002.09.1.1
ATATAGACCTCGGCGAGCTTCTCACTGGCGCCGATCAGAAGCCCGCCGACGATGGCGCCGAGGATGGAATCGAAGCCGCCGAGCACCAGCACCGGCAGCGCCTTCAGCACCACCAGCGACAGCGAGAACTGCACGCCGAGGCGTGCGCCCCAGAGCAGTCCCGCCACCAGGGCGACAAGGCCGGCGGCAGCCCACACGGTGGCCCAGATCAAGGGCAGCCTGAGGCCGACCGCGAGGGCCGCGAACTGGTCGTCGGCAACGGCGCGGAAGGAGAGGCCGATGCGGGTGTAGCGGAAGAACAGCGACAGCAGGAGGACCATGCCGGCGGCAACCACCGCGGCAAAAATGTCGAACTGGCTGATCAGCACGCCGCCGATTTCCAGCGGCACGTCCTCGATGCCGAGATCGAGGCCATGGACCTGCGTGCCCCAGATCAGCTGGGCGGCGCCCTCGATGATGTAGGACAGGCCGAGCGTCGCCATGAACAGTGTGATCGGCGGCTTGTTGGTCAGTGGCCGCAGCACCGTGCGCTCGATGGCGACACCCATCGCCACCATGATGGCGAAGGTGACCGCCAGCGCCAGCGCGAACGGAATACCGCGCTCGACGAGGCTGACGAAGGTGAGTGCCGCAAACAGCAGCATCGCGCCTTGCGCGAAATTGAGCACGCCCGAGGTCTTGTAGATGAGCACGAAGCCGATCGCGACAAGCGAATACATGACGCCTGAGAGCAGGCCGCCGACGAGCACTTCGATGAAGAATTGGTAGTCGAAATCGGCGATCATATGCCTGCCCCGTCCTCATTGTCCGAGGCGACGCCGAGATAGGCATCGATGACGCGTTGGTCGTTCCTGACTTCATCGGGCGTGGCGTCGGCGATCTTGCGGCCGTAGTCGAGAACGGCGATGCGATCGGACAGACCCATGACGACGCCGACATCGTGCTCGATCAACACCACGGTGGTGGCGAAACGATCGCGCGCGGCACGGACGAAAGACGCCATCTCGCTCTTTTCGCTCGCTGTCATGCCGGCCATCGGCTCGTCCAGCAAAAGCAGGCGCGGCTCGGCCACCAGCGCGCGGGCCAGTTCGACACGCTTCTGCAGCCCGTAAGGCAAGGTGCCGACAAGACGGTCGCGAATGGCGGTGAGATGGAGGAATTCAAGGATCTGTTCGGCACGGCTGCGTGAATCGCGCTGCTCGCCACGCGAGCGGCCGATGCCGAGCACCTGGCCGGCAAAGTTGGAGCGAACCTTGTAGGCAAGGCCAGAGGCGACATTGTCGAGGACGCTTAGGCCCTTGAACAGTGCGAGAT
>NZ_RZRR01000120.1:0-9004 GCF_003998555.1 Mesorhizobium sp. M7A.F.Ca.CA.002.09.1.1
GCCCTGGGTAGGCTGCACCAGCCCGGCCAGCACCTTGAGCAAGGTGCTCTTGCCACATCCGGAAGGACCGATAAGGGAAACGAATGATCCCTTTGGCACCGAAAGATCGATGTTCCTGAGGATCAGCTGACGGGCCATGACCACCGAAACGCCCTTGGCGGAGATTAGATCGTCATGGCGGATATGGGCCGGCCTGTCGCCGGCGGCTCGGATGGTTTCAATGCGCATGGCTTGTCGCCCCGCGCGCTGTTTTCTGCCGCACCCGCACCATCTTGATGGCGAAGGCGCCCTTCACACAAACAGCCGACCGGTGGAACTCCTCAAACCGGCTGGCCCTGTGCGCACCATGTGACATTGGCTACTCCCGGCCTTCCAGGATGCGCCGCACCGCGACGAGCTTGCGCGCCCGTTCACCTTGCAGCGCCTTTGTCTGCTCGGGCGTGTAGGCAAACATGCCCTCGCCCGACTTGATGCCGAATTTCGACGCAGCCGTCTTCTCCAGAACCATCGGCGCCACATCGTCGCGGTTGGAGAGATCGGCATTCAGGAAGGACGAGACGGATTTGTAGATATCCAGCCCCGCCATATCGAGCAGCGCCATCGGGCCGATGACGGCGATCTTGTAGCCGATGCCCCACGACACGCAGGTGTCCAGGTCTTCCGGCTCGATGACGCCGCGCTCGACAAGATCGACCGCCTCGCGCAGCAGCGCATAGAGCACGCGGTTCTCGACGAAGCCTGGAACGTCCTTCTTCACCACCACCGGCAGCAGGCCGATCGAGCGGATGAGATCGCGGATAACAGCCACGGTTTCAGGCGCGGTCTTCTCGCCGCCGATCACCTCGATCATCGGGATGATGTGCGGCGGGTTCGACCAGTGCATGCCGACCATCCGCTCGGGATGCGAGATATGCGCCTGCAGCTTGGTGATCGGAATGCCCGACGTGTCGGACGCGACGATGACGGACGGGCCGATCAGCGGATCGATGTCACGATAGGTCTGCGCCTTGATGTCGATATTCTCGGGCACGTTCTCGATCACCAGTTCGGCGCCATCGACGGCCTCGGCGATCGTCTCGACGAAACGCACTTTGCCGGCACCAGTCCCGGGCGCCTCGATGTCGAGACGGTCGAGCACGCCGCCGGCAAGATCGAGCATGCCGCGGGCGCGCTCGATTGCCCCTGGCGAAACGTCATACGCCGTCACATCGAGCCCGCCGCGCGAAAGCCGCGCGGCGATGCCTGGACCCATCGTTCCCAGTCCGATGAGAGCGGCGCGCTTGATCATCATGCGGCCTTTGCGGGAGCAGCAGTGGTTGCCGCCTTGAAGGCCGGCCGAGCGGCGATCGCGGCCACCCAGCGCTCCAGATTGGGCATTGACGGCCGGTCGATCTTGAAGTCGACGCAGCGCTTCAGGATCGGCGCGCAGGCAATGTCGGCAAGGGTCAGCTTGCCGAGCGCCAGGAAGTCCTTGCCGGCCAGGTGGCCGTCGACGATCTTGAGCTGCGCGACAAGGTCCTTCACTTGTTCCTTGTATTCGGCGGTCTGTTCCTCGGGCGTGAGCTTGGCGCCCTTGAAGGCCGCCAGGTAGCCCGGATTGACTGCCGCCAGCAGGAAGTCCATCCAGCGCTCGACCTCGGTCTTTTCCGCCGGCGTGGCGCCATTCAACTGTTCGCCGCCGAATGCCGCGAGATAGCGCAGGATGGTGTTGGACTCCCAGATCACGGTGTCGCCGTCGACCAGCGTCGGCACCTTGGAGGTCGGGTTGAGCGCCTTGTATTCCGCCGTCTGCGTGTTCTCGAACTGGCGGCCATAATCCTCGCGCTTGTAGGACGCTCCCAACTCTTCGAGCATGAAGAGCACCTTCTGGACGTTGCCTGATGTCTGGCGGCCTAACAGCTTGTACATGTCTTCTCCTCGCTAGTGTCCAGGGCCTACTTGCTCGCCGGCAGCGGCTTGTAGACGATGGCGTCCATTTCGATCTTGGTGTTGATGACCGCTTTTGCCTCGACGGTCGTGCGCGCCAGAACGGCGTCGCCGATCCCTTCGAGGAACGCCTTGTTGTAGCGGCCGAAATCGCGCGTATCCTCGAGATAGGTGGTGATCCGCACGACATCCGACAGCGTCGCGCCTTCATGCGCGATGACGCGCGCGATGGTCTTCAGCGTCGCCAGCGTCTCTTCTTCGATCGTGCCGCTGATCATGTTGTTATTCTCGTCTTTCGGCACCTGGCCCGAGACGAAGATGAAATCGCCGGCACGCACCGCCGGATGAAACGGCAGGTTCGGGTTCTTGTTGCCGATGGCGTAGTGGCTGGCGGATTTTCGCGTGCTGTCGCTCAACATATCCCCCTAGAGAACGCTGGTTTCGATGATGTCGACGCCGCGGATGCGATCGATCAGGTAGACGATGCCGCGGTCGTCGATGGTCACGTCGTTGGACGAGGAACGCTCCGCGCCCTCCGGCGCGTCGGGCATGAAATGACCGACTTCCTTTGGCGCGAACGGATCGGCGATGTCGACGAGGCGCAGCCCCTGCGCGAACCACGCAAACGGAATGACGGTTCCATTGAACCGCTCGGAAGGCTGATGGCAGCCGGTCATCTGAGGCTGCGGTGAACCGTCCGTGTCGAGGCCTGGCACCTGGAAGGTCGAGATCGGCAACGGGTTGGTCTCATCAGTGATGTCGTAAATCCAGGTGAAGGCCGGCGGCGATGGCCGAAGCTTGGCGACATCCTCGTCCGCCACCACCATGATGTTGCGGCCTTTGAGCGGCTGTGGAATCGGCAGGCAGGTGTGCGTGGGATGCGGAAAGCTCGGGCTCGAATTGACGTGCGAGACCAGCTTCGGCTTGGTGATGTCCGAAATGTCGAGGATGAACAAGCCATGATGCCAGTAGCTGACATAGAGCCTGTCGCCCATTCGCAGCGGATGGTGACAGCGCGGCGTGACATAGTCGTGCCAAGGATACTCTTCGCCGCCCCCGGTCCACTGGCCCGGTATCCACCAGCGTCCGACCTCGACCGGCTTCGCGGGATCGATCAGGTCGAGGATCATCACGATGTTGCCGACATAACCGTCGGCGGTCGGCGATATGTAGGCGTAACGGCCGTCGAAGTCGTAGCGGTGGACGCCCTTGCCGCCGGTTATCCATTTCGAGATGAGCTTCGGCTGTGCCGGCTTGGTGGTGTCGTAGAGCGCCAGTCCGCCGCCGAAATCAGCCGGGCCGGCGTCGCCAAAGCGCTCGTGGTTGATGATCATCAGTCCGTCCTTGGCGCGCACCTTGTGCGAGTGCCAACCGGGCGGGACATCGATCGTCGTAATTTTGCGCGGATTGCGCGGGTCGGAAATGTCGACCAGCGTCGTGCCGCTCGGCGGCCGCATGTGGCCGATATAAAGGATGTTGCCGTCGACCCAGACCTGACCGCCGCCTGGGCAGTCGACATGGCCGATCTGCTTTGTGTTGAACGCCGAAACCAAATGCATACGCCCTTGCTGCTGAAATTCCATTTCGATGTCCACGCCGCCAATGGCGGCGTGGACATTGCCTGCCGGAGGACCGGAACTAGACGAGACGGAGCAGATCGCCGGCCTGGTTGCGGCCCCAGCGCTTGTAGAGGAGCAGCGCCTTCTGCGTCGGCGCATCGGTGGCGCCGAAGAAGATCACCGGCTCGCTCGACGAGCCGTTGACATGCTCGACCCAGGAACCGCCGGGTATGGCGATGGTGTCGAACTGGTTCCAGTCATAGCGTTTGCCGTCGATGATCGAATGGCCGTTGCCGCGGAACGGCGCCAAGAGCAGGCTGGCGGTCTCGCGCTGCGGCAAGGTCTTCTCGCCGGGGCGCAGCATCTGCACGTAGAAATTGATGGTGTGGAAGACGGGTCCGCCGGTCGTCGGATCGACATAGTCGATGACGATGCCTTCATGGGGGTCGCCATCCCAATCCTTGTGGGCGTCGAGAACCGCTTCCATCTTCTCCCAGCGATAGACATACATCGGCGACGACAGGCCGCCGCCGCGCTTGTGGTCGACGAAACGCGGCATCAGGCCGCCTTCGCCATAGATGCGCTGTGAGTAGTCGCTGGGGTAGCGGGCGGTCTGCACCTTCTTCTCGACTTCCTTGCCGTCGACCATCTCCGTGTATTTGTGATCGAAATGGACGGCATGCAGCGTTTCGACCAGCGGCAGGTCGAGCACCGACAGGTTGACCGCCTGCTCGCCGCCAACGGTGCCATGATTGTGCCAGGCGTCGTTGGGCGTCAGCACCATGTCGCCCGGGCCGAAGACCACGTCTTCGCCCTCGACGCCGGTGAAATTGCCCTTGCCCGTCAGGCCGAAGCGGATGGCGCTCGGCGAGTGCTTGTGCGGCGGCATGATCTCGTCGGGATCGTTCAAGCGGTAGGCGGTGTACATGGTGCTGACCGATGCACGCTTGGGTGCAAGACCGGGATTGACGAGGATCAGCGAACGGCGCTCGCTGTCGTCCATGGTCACCAGTTCGGCGGCGCGCTGGAGCAGGGGCTCGATGTCCGAATAGGACCACACGAAGGGAACGGCTTTCGACGTCGCCATCAACTGCTTGATCTCGTCATGGTCGACGCCTTCCGACGTCGCCCAGAACGGAAACATGTTCTTTGCGTAGAGGGCGTCGTAGAGGCCCTTGAGTGCCGCCTTCTTGTTGGTGAGCACATCGTTAGCTGGTTGCGCCAGGGACATATCGGACACCTCTCGTCACGAAGAAAATACTTCTAACCAACTCAACCGTATTCGCATTGGTTTTGCTCGACAATACCCAAATTGCGAATCTTATAAGTTTTTGGTTGAGGTGCATTTTTGAGTGGCAAATGCCCAGAAATAGGCAGAAACAGCCTAGAAATGCACGGAATTCAGCTCACAATCAGGGCGTGAAACCGCTTCGTCACGGCCATGCTGGCGCGCATGACAGTCCAACCAACGCAGTTTTTCAGTCTCAACCAAAAGACTTTGGTTGTATTCCGGCCGCCTTATCAGGCAGCCACGCTCTGTTGAGCGCGGCTGCGGATCAGATCCGCGGCCTTTTCGGCGATCATGATGACCGCCGCATTGATGTTGCCGCAAACGAGGTCGGGCATGACCGAGGCGTCCACGACACGAAGCCCGGCAATGCCGCGCACCCGCAATTCCGGATCGACCACCGATGCCGCATCGACGCCCATGCGGCACGTGCCGGCCGGATGATGCACGGTGATCGAGGTCTTGCGGATGTGCTCGTCGATCTCTTCGTCGCTCTCGCATTTCGGGCCGGGGAAGAACTCCGCGCCGACGAACGGAGCCATGGACGGCTGGCTGGCAAGGTTGCGTGCAACACGAAAGCCGGCGCGAAGCGACTGCCAGTCGCGCTGCGAGGACAGGAAATTCTGATGGATCAGGGGCGCGGCAACCGGATCGCTCGACGCCAGCTTGACGCTGCCGCGGCTCTCCGGCTGCACCGCAACGATACGGGTCGCAAAGCCGTCGGCGAACGGCGCCTTGAACGGCGACATGTAAGGCCATGCCCCAAGCGGCGCGGCGGTGAAAAGCAGCTGTACGTCCGGCAACGGCCGGCTTGTGTCGCTTTTCAGGAATGCCACGACGCCGCCAGGCACATCTCCCGAAAAGCCCTTTCCGGTGAGATAAGTCCTGACGAAATCCAGCCCGATACGATCGGCCCGCATCATCTTGAGAAACGGTCCAGGCTGTTTGCGCCGATACATCACGATAACCGAAACGTGGTCCTGCAGATTCTTGCCGACTTGCGCACGATCGACCTTCGTCTCGATGCCATGCGCCGCCAGCTCGCCGCTGTCGCCTATGCCTGACAGCATCATCAGCTGCGGCGTGTTGATGACGCCGCCGGCAAGCAGAACTTCGCGCCGCGCCAGAACTTCATGGCTCGCCCCGCCTCTGGTGTAGGCAATGCCGGCTGCGCGGCCATCCCTGAGCAGGATCTTCGTCGCCATCGCGCCGGTCAGCACCTTGACATTGCCGCGCCGCATGGCGGGCCGCAGATAGGCGGTTGCGGTCGAGCAGCGGCGGCCGTTGGCAATTGTCATCTGCAGCCGGCCGAAGCCTTCCTGTATGGCGCCGTTATAGTCATCGGTCTGCGGGTATCCGGCATCACGGCTGGCTGTGGCGAAGGCATCGATCAGTTCGTCCTTGTAGCGGCAGAACTGGGTGTTCAGCGGCCCGCTGCCGCCACGGTACCGGCTTTCGCCCGCTTCCCAGCGCTCCTGCTTCTTGAAGTAGGGCAGCACCTTGTCGAACGACCAGTCCGTCAGGCCGCTTGCCGCCCAGCGATCGTAGTCGCCGCGATTGCCGCGCACATAAGCCATGGCGTTGGTGGAGGAAGAGCCGCCGATGACCTTGCCGCGCGCGCATTCGACCTTGCGGCCGCCGACATTGGCCTCGGGCTCGCAGAAATACATCCAGTCGTGGCGGCGCTCCGTCAGTATCTTGCCCCAGCCGAGCGGGATGTGGATCATCGGATCGCGGTCCCAATCCCCCGCCTCCAACAAAAGCACCGACACGGCAGGGTCTTCGCTCAGCCGGTTCGCCAGCACGCAGCCGGCCGATCCCGCACCGACAATGACGTAGTCAAAGGTTTCGCCAGCCGGCATGCGTGATCCTCGGGAGAAAGACGTCTGCCGCGATGGCAACCGTCGACATGGGCAGTCAACCATCGCGCAACTGGTGTTGTCAACCATTGCGTACAGTTGTAGATTGGTTGAATTGGTTGAGTGCCGTCGAACAGGTTTTCGTGTCACAATATGATGTCGGGACGTTGAGTCGGCGGTCTGCCGATCGGACAGGAGATTTGGTTTTGAGCGCATTCGAGCCGCAGGTCGGACCATCTGATCTCGACGACATCATCGCCGCGGTCCGCCAGTTGCAGCAGGGCGGCGGCAAGCTTCCGTCCGAGCGCGATCTTGCGGAACATCTGAGCGTCAAGCGCCATCAGCTTCGCAAGGCGCTTGAAGTGCTGCGCCTTTCAGGCGACCTCAAACCGGCGCGCGCCAGGCGGGCGCCGACCGCCCTTCCGAGATATGGCGAGGAACTGGTCAGGGTAACCAATCCGATCGAGGTCCTGGAATTGCGCCTGATTATGGAGCCGGGCCTTGCCCGACTGGCGTCGCTGCGCGCCTCCTCTTTCGAGACGGCGCGGATCCTCGACGCGGCAACCACGCCGGAGAACGCCCCGTCGGGTGAGGTCGACTTCGCTTTCCATCTCGCGATCGTTGCCGCGGCCCGCAACCACCTCGCCGCGGAATTCTACAAGATGCTGCGCCAGGTCGGTGTCGATGCGCGGGTGAAGGTTGCGCGCACCGCGGCACCCACCTGCCCCAAGCGGATCGCCCACCGCGACGGCGAGCATCGCCTGATCGCCGAAGCGATCTCGCAGCGCGACCCCGAAGCGGCAGAGGCCGCAATGCGCGCGCACCTTCTGTCGGTGCAGAGACAGATCATGGAACGGTCGAATGCCGGCGCCTTTGCCGCGTGATCGCATCACCTCTGACATCGAGCCTGTGCGGGGAATTTCAAATTGAAACGTCATTTCGACGTGCTGGTCATCGGCGCGGGATCCGCTGGCTCGGTTGTTGCCAGCCGTCTCAGTGAAGACCGGTCGTGCCAGGTCGGCCTCATCGAAGCCGGGACGATGCCGGCCGATCCCGACATCGCCGACCCGCTGAAATGGACGATGCTCCAGGGCCGCGCCTACGACTGGAGCTATCGGACCGTGCCCCAGCCCTTCACCGCCAACCGCGTCCATGAATGGCCGCGCGGCAAAATCGTCGGCGGCTCGAGCTGCCTGCATGCAATGGCCTATGTGCGCGGCCATCCCGATGATTTCGACCCCTGGGTGCAAGCCGGCGGCGAGCGCTGGTCCTATCGGGGGTTGTTGCCGGGCTTCATCCGCAGCGAAGCCTTCACCGCTTTCGACGGGCCAACACGCGGCAAGAGCGGCCCGCTGGACGTCTATCTGCCGGACGCCGAGGTCAGTCCGGTCGTGCGTGCCTACATCGCCGCCGGGCGATCCATGGGGGCTCCCGCCCTGAGCGACCACAACAGCGGCGAGCTGGTCGGCACCAGCCCCAATTCACTCAACATACGCGACGGCAAGCGCCTGAGCGTCGCCGACGCCTATCTGCCGCCGCGGGTCATGGCGCGGCCGAACCTGACCTTGCTCGCCGGCCACGAGGTCGAGCATCTGGTGCTGGACGGCCACAGGGTCACGGGCGTGAGCGTGGTCTGCGAGGGCCAGACCAGAACGCTCTGTGCCGACCGGATTGTCCTTTGCGCCGGCGCCGCGTCCACGCCGCTCATCCTCATGCGGTCGGGCATTGGTTGCCCGGATACGCTGAAGCAGGCTGACATACGCTGCCTTGCCGATCGCAGCGAGGTGGGCCGCAACCTGCAGGATCATCTGCTGGCTCTTGGAAATGTCTACAGCACCAAAAAGCCGGTGCCGCCTTCCCGCCTGCAGCACTCCGAATCGCTGATGTATCTGCACAGCGACGACCCGATCCGCTCCATGGGAAGTCCCGATATCGTGCTCGCCTGCGTCGTCGCTCCGTCGGCGGCCGAGGGCCTGAATGCCCCGCTTTATGGCTCGGCCTTTACCATCCTTTGCGGCGTCACCCATCCGACAAGCCGCGGGCGCATCACACCGAGCGGGCCGGGCCGCAACGATGCGCCGGTCATCGATCCGCATTATCTCGAAACCGAACACGATCGCGCGACATTCAGGATGGCGTTGAAGCGGGCGCGCATGGTCGGCCATCATGAGGCCCTGGACGAATGGCGCGATACGGAGATCCTGCCAGGCGCACCGGTTCGGTCCGATGCCGAACTCGATGCTTTCATCGCCAGGGCTGCTTCCACCCATCATCATCCGGCCGGCACCTGCCGGATGGGTCTTGACACCGAGGCCGTCGTCGATCCTGACTTGCGGCTGAACGGCTTCGACAATGCCTTTGTCGTCGACGCC
>NZ_RZRR01001211.1:0-1312 GCF_003998555.1 Mesorhizobium sp. M7A.F.Ca.CA.002.09.1.1
GCGTGAGGTCCAAAATCCATCTGCGATAGGATTCAAAGAGATCGTCGACCGAAACGGTCTCCGCTTTCTTCATTGTAAGGTGGTCGACAAGCAGCCAATCCAGGCGGGACTTCGTCTGACGACCGCGTGTATCCCCTTCCTTCCAGAACCAACCGTCGAGCGGGAGCCAGAAATCCTGGTACAGGCGGTCTACATTCAGAGAACCCTTGGTCTGTCCCAACCCTTTCGCTCGCTGAAAGATGAAGTTACGCATGAGATCACCGGCGGTCAGATCGACTCCCCGGCTGTTAAGCGTTTCGAAGATCGTCTGAGCGTCATCGCCACCTTCAAGTTCGATTGATACTGCTGCCAACCCGACGCGTAACGCCTCAAACAACTTCTCCATGCGAAAGGCATCATATTCACCATTCGGCCGGACGTGCTTTTCGATGCGATCCTTGAAGAACGCATGCGCCGCTACCGACGGGCGAACCACACCCTGCTCATCATCCAAACGGAAGGTTGCCGCATCCGACTTGTCCTCAGCGTCAACCACTCCGATGAAAGAAGCACGGTCGGTGAGTGACGGCCAAAGCTTGAACCGCTCGACTTCTGGCTGCTCCATTACACCATCGTTGAAGATGTACTTGGCTACCTCGTCCGCATATTCGGGTGAGTGGCAGGCTGCCACGTCCCTTAGGGCGGTCAGGAGCAACTGGAAGGTCGTAAGGCGCTGTTGGCCATCAATGACCTCAAACGCCTGCACCTGCTTGCCGAACGTTTTCACCTGCGAGATCACGATCGCTCCCATGAAGTGGGGCGCAGATAACACGCCTTCCGCCTCAAGCTTTGCCGCAGCCCGCTGAATATCCTCCCAAAGCAACTCCAGTTGGGGGGTCACTTTCCAGGCGTATTGCCGCTGATACAGCGGAATCAGGTAGCGTCTCTTACCGTCAAAAAGCTCTATGATCGATCTTGTAAATGGTCGCATTAGCCCTATTCGCCCCTAATCGAGTGTGCTTATAATTCGCTGAGCCAAACTACACTTATAGTTTTAAGCTATCCTCGCGCCTTCACCTGCGTGTCCCAATCAGCCGCTTTATCTACGAGAGAAGGATTGGATCAACAACATCGCTGGGCGATGGCTTGTCTGCCCGTTCGGTCGCCCTGTCGACGAGTTTTTCTAGTTCTCGGGCGAAATTGAACGGCCGCTGCTTTGTGAAAATCGGCGTGAGCGTCCAGAAGGGATTTTGAACCGCCGAAGGACGATCAAAATTCTTGTCCTTGCATAGAGAGAATTTTCCGGTGCCGTCCGTGTCGACCCTTCCATAAC
>NZ_RZRR01001212.1:0-1310 GCF_003998555.1 Mesorhizobium sp. M7A.F.Ca.CA.002.09.1.1
GGTGTCGCACTGCACCAATCGAGCAGACACCGGGCAAATTCACGACAACGCGCGGCTGGAGCGACCCCTTTAGGATCATGCAGGAAGAAGATCCGGACCACAAGTTAATCGCTTCGATTCTGGGACAAGCAAGTGTTGAGCCGCTCTATTCCGGTGCGTCGATAGTGCTCCAGAGCGGGGAGATCGTCACCGAGGGGCTACGCGGTGTGGGTGACAGGTTCATGTTAGGCACTGCCAAGGCAGAGATACTTCCGTCGTCAATTATCGCGGACGTTGAACGCCTGCATGCGGGTGCGGCCGAATTGGGCCCGGTGCGTTTCGAGTGGGTTCACGATGGCAAACGGGCATGGGTGGTGCAGATGCATCATGGCGCAACTAAGAGTGCTGCTGGCGTGCTTGTCCCGGGAAAAGCAGAGCATTGGATAGTCTTTGACGTCTCGCAAGGACTTGAGAAGTTACGCGACGTCATTGACAGCCTTGAGCCGCACCATGGTGTGGAATTGCAGGGCGAAGTTGGCCTAACTAGCCATATCGCGGACGTTATTCGCAGAGCAAACGTGCCAGCACGCATGAAACCGCAGGACCGTGATGCGGCCTAGTGCTGGGCAAGCAAACATCACCGTAGCCGAGTGCTCTTTCGGGTAGGGTCGCCGGGAACAGGAATTGTCGTCCTACCGCCTTCCCACCCCTGGCATTAACCATTCGTTAACCATTCCCTCGCTAGCGTTTACCTCTCAGTAAGGATTCGCCAGCCGTGACCTTTGCCGCCCCCCTCGAGGCCAAATCCATTCGCTTTCGTGCCCGCTCTTTCGTCGCTTTCACGCTGACGCCGGAGGCGCCTTTGGACGTGTGGCTGGAGGGGCTGGATCACTGGATCGGCAATTCGCCTGGCTATTTTGCCGGGCGGCCGGTGGTGCTTGATCTCAACACCTTGAAGCCCGATGTCGCCGCGATCGAATCGCTGGTCGACGTGCTTGGCCATCGCGGCATCCGCGGCTACGCCATCGAGCTCGACGGCCACGCCGCACTCGCGCCCAACCTGCCGCCGGTGCTGGTCGGCGCCAAGGAGGCGACGACGGATGGGTTGCTGCCCCGCGAGGCGCGGGCGGAGGGTTTCGACAAGGCCGAGGGCAGGGCGGCTGAACAGCATGCGGATGCGGGCAGCGCGGCCAAGGCCGGCGACGGCAAGGCTGGCGCAAGCAAGGCGGGCGATAGCGAGCCGCAGGTTGAAGCTTCGGGCACGCTGATGATCAAGGCGCCGATCCGCTCCGGCCAGGCGATCGTGCATCCGCATGGCGATGTCATCGTGC
>NZ_RZRR01001213.1:0-1307 GCF_003998555.1 Mesorhizobium sp. M7A.F.Ca.CA.002.09.1.1
GTCGTGGCGGATGGCCTTTTCCAGCCCGAGCCTTGGCGGCATCTGGGCAGCCGTGGCGGCGGGGCTGGGGCTGACAATCCGCACCGACATCGGCCTGCCGGCCAGCGTCAGCGCGATGACGCCGGAGATCGCCGGGCTGCCGGCATTGCCCAAAATGGCGTTGGTGCTGCACCAGAAGGATGCTGAACTGGATCCGGTGGCAGCGCGGCTGGCCGACATATTGCTGCAGGCGGCGTTGCAGGCGCTGCCACGGGACGAGCGGTTGAAGGAGGTCGCTTAGACAGCCGGAACAGGTATCCAGCGCCCGACCGCTTATTTACGCTTGTTCGACCTGCCGGCGAACGGATTGTCCGACGTGCGCAGCGCGATGCGGATCGGCACGCCGGGCATATCGAAGGCTTCGCGCAGGCTGTTGGAGAGATAGCGGACATAGGATTGCGGCATCGCATCGGGCCGCGAGCACTGGACAACGAAACCCGGCGGCCGGGTCTTGGCCTGGGTGACGTATTTGACCTTCAGCCGGCGCCCTGCCACGGCAGGCGGCGGATGGTGTGCCAGGATGCCTTCCAGCCAGCGGTTGAGCTTGCCAGTCGAGACGCGGCTGTTCCATACCTTGTGGGTCCTGATGACGGCATCCATCAGCTTGTCGAGGCCGCGCCCGGTCTCGCCGGAGACAGGTACGGCCTGCAGGCCGCGCGCCTGGGGAAGAAGCCGTTCCGTCTTCTCGCGCAGTTCGGCCAGAAGCTCCTGGGGATGGTCGATCAGGTCCCATTTGTTGAAGGCGATCACCGGCGCCCGGCCTTCCCTGATGATCAGGTCGGCGATCTGCAGATCCTGCTTCTCGAAGGGAATGGTGGCGTCGAGCACGATGATGACGATCTCGGCGAAGCGGATGGCGCGCAGGCCGTCCTGCACCGACATCACTTCGAGCTTTTCGTGAATCCTGGCCTTGCGGCGCATGCCGGCCGTATCGAACAGCTTCAGGCGGCGGCCATGCCAATCCCAATCGACCGAGATCGAATCACGGGTGATTCCGGCTTCCGGTCCGGTGAGCAGCCGCTCTTCGCCGATCAGCGCGTTGATCAGCGTCGACTTGCCGGCATTGGGACGGCCGACGACGGCGATGCGCATCGGTTTGGTGTCGTCATAGGTGTGCTCGGCATCCGGATCGGCGATATCCTCGCCGATCAGCACCTCGCCGGCAGCGATCTCTTCGTCTTCGCCATCTTCGTCTTCGCCGAAGGCGCGCGCTTCGCCGAGCGCGCCGATCACGGCGTCGCGCAAATCGGGCATGCCCTGGCCATGCT
>NZ_RZRR01001214.1:0-1307 GCF_003998555.1 Mesorhizobium sp. M7A.F.Ca.CA.002.09.1.1
TCAACATGCTGCGCTCAGGCGACCTGATCTGGCCCTATGTCGTCAACAACTACATGCGCGGCAAGGATCCCCTGCCCTTCGACCTGCTCTACTGGAATGCCGATTCCACCCGCATGGCCGCAGCCAACCACTCTTTCTACCTGCGCAACTGCTATCTCGAGAACAACCTTTCGCAAGGCACGATGGAACTGGCGGGCCGCACGGTCTCGCTCGGCGACATCACCATCCCGGTCTACAACCTCGCCTCCAAGGAAGATCACATCGCGCCGGCGCTTTCGGTGTTCCTCGGCTCGAAATATTTCGGCGGCACGGTCGAGTATGTGATGGCGGGGTCGGGCCATATCGCCGGTGTCGTCAATCCGCCGGCATCCAACAAATACCAGTATTGGACCGGGGCTACGCCGACGGGCGACTTCAGCCAGTGGATAGCCAATGCCACCGACCATCCAGGATCCTGGTGGCCGCACTGGCAAGGCTGGATAGAGGCCAAGGACAACACCCGCGTGCCTGCCCGCAAACCGGGCAAGCATATGAAAACTTTGGGTGATGCTCCGGGCACCTATGTGAAGGTCCGTGTGTAACGGACTGTAATGTGTGGTGAGTTGACGGGCCGCCAAAAGCGGGCGAAATGGTGTCGTCAACCATCAAGCGGCCGTAATTCGGCAATCACTGCAAAAATACTTCCAGGCTTGCGGATTTGACACAGGTCTCGTTTCCGGATCGGAGACAAAGGTCACCTTGGCAGCGACGCATGCATGCCGCGCCAAGATATGCCGACCGGACATCGAGGGGGAATTTGACTTTGAAATCAGCAGGATGGAGCCTCGCAAAGGGAGAACGCCGCGCCATTGTGGCAGCGCTCTGCTCCTTGCTTCTGGCCTCCTGCACTTCGGCTGGCGACCCGGCAATGTCGGTCGGAATGCCCGGCTACAATGCCACCGCATCGGACGTAAACGCGGCCTCCAGCGGCAAGGCGATCGCCGCCTCCGATTCGTCTGATGTCACGACGGAGCAGACGACCGTGATGACGGCAAGCGACACGGCGCTGCCTGAAAAGGTCGCCTATGTGCCTGTGTCCAAACCGGGAGCTGCCTTTCCGCTGACCATGCCGGCGGGCGCCGAAACCATCGTTGGAAACACGCCGCAGTCGCTGACGCAGCAGGCACAGACCGCGCAGCAGACCGATGCGGTAGCCCAGCAGATTGCCGCGGCCGACGGCGACGTGGCGGCGCCGAAGCCCGCTGCCGCTCCGGCCATGAACAACCCGGTCTATGTGACGGCTGGCGAGATGCCGCAGGCCGAAGCAC
>NZ_RZRR01001215.1:0-1305 GCF_003998555.1 Mesorhizobium sp. M7A.F.Ca.CA.002.09.1.1
GTGACGTGCGCAGCTCGCGGTACATTTTCCAGCAGACCCACAGCAGCAGGATGCCGCCGGCCAGCAGCAGGCCGACGATCGCCAGCAGCTTGACGGTAATTGCGGCAAAACCGATGCGCAGCACCGTTGCCGCAATCACGCCGATGAGGATCGCCTTCTTGCGTTGGTCAGCCGGCAGGCCGGCAGCGGCAAGGCCGATGACGATCGCATTGTCGCCGGCCAGCACGAGGTCGATGGCGATGACCTGGAGCAGGGCGGTCAGGCTGGCAGCGCTGAAAAAAATGTCCATCGACCGGAAGCCCTTGCTGATTTTGCCGAGTGTTCGTCGATTACCCAGAGGCCCTAACTTGGTGGTCCCTTGGCGTCAAGGGATCACGCGTGGCGCCATCACCGAAGCATCGCTACGTCAAGCCAGATCCAATGCTCGCGGCACTCGCCGACAGCCAGGCAAAACCATGGCCGATCGCCAATCAATCGTAGAGATTATACTTTGCCCAGTCGGCTTCCGGAATCTCGTCGCCGATCCGGTAGCGGAGTTGCAAGACTTCCATATGGTCCGGCCCGGTCTGGCACTTGAATTTCAGCCTGTACCACTGCCCCTTGCTGCGAAACGCAGCACCCGGGCTCTTGATTGCATCGGCGCCCATCTCGGGCGTGGCAAAGGCGTAGGCGACGACGCGATCGGCTTTGAACTTGCGATCGTCATGGGTGATGCGGTCGAGCACTTCGGCGTCGCAACGCTGTTCAAGGCGAGTTTGGGGATCGAGTTTCATCAGTCCGGCGCGCAATGCATTGTCCATTGCGCTGGCTGGAAAACTCAGTGTCACTGACGCCAAGGCGGTCATGCAGAGCTTCTTCATGGGCGGGACAAGCAACATATTTTGTCGGAGAAATCAACCGAGCGGACCGCCTCGGACGCTGCGGGAATCTTCAATCATATGGCTGCTGCGTTCAAAATTGCGTGTCGGGATTCGTCGTGCGATGCCTGCGGCCAACGGATCAAAGAGGCACGGCCGGCATCGGTAAGATCGTAGAGGCCGCGGTCGACGCGCGCGAACCAGCCATAGACATTGTGCTGCAGGATCTTGGGCGCGATCGGCGTCACCGCCTTCAGATCTCGCGGCCGCCTGGGGCCATCCACCATGGCGGCAGCGCAGGCGAGGGCGCTTTGGCGATAGGCGGTCATGATCGGATTGCGCGATCCTCCTCCGGCAACGGGATCGCCGCGACGGCGCTGGTGCTCATCGACCAGGCGGGAGCGCCGGCGGGCATTTTTGCGCGGCGCCAGCGCGATCGGGCTGAGAA
>NZ_RZRR01001216.1:0-1301 GCF_003998555.1 Mesorhizobium sp. M7A.F.Ca.CA.002.09.1.1
CTCCGGTTCGATGCCGGTCATACGGGGAGCGTCGAACAGGCGTGCTTCCGCTTCGGGTTATTGCAGCGCCCGCACGCCTTGCAGCACGTCCACGCAAAGCTGCAGGCGGTGGAATTTGTGGCCGCCGGCGGCGTGCACGATGGCGATCGTTAGAAGAGCCGCCGGCGTGTCCGTGGCTTCGCCGTCGATGGCGCGCAATTCAGGGAAACCCAGCGACAGGCGCCGCCGCATGCCGGTGTCATGCACGAGGTCGCCATGCAGTTCGACCAGCAGGCTGGAATTCTCTTTTTCCAACCATTTGAATTCCTGCAATTCGTAGGATTCGGCCTCGTTGCTGCCAAGCTCGAAGCCGCATGCCGCGATCACCTGGTTTGCCCTGGCCAGATTGGCGGGTTCGACCAGGATGTCGATGTCGGTGAAGGGCCTGTCGGCGACGTTGCGGTAGAGCTTTCGCGCGAAGACGGGTCCCTTGACGATCCGCGCCGGAATATTGTCCGCCGCCAGTCCCTTCATGATGCGGTCGCCATGATACTTCAACAGCATCGACTGGCCGGTGGCGATCGTTGCCTTCTGGCGCAGATCCTCCAGCTTGCCGTGCAGGTCGGCATCCGCTGGCAGCCGCGCGTCCCCGCTGAGCTTGCGCAACATGATCGGCAGCACGCCGTGAAACTCGGCATTGTCGAGCAGCGCCGTCAGCGTCTTTGCCGACAAATCTTCGCCGCCTGCCGCCGCCTCGGGGTCAGCGAAGCGCAGCAAGAGTCTTTCTTGGGCGGAAGTAAGCGGTGGCAGCATCAACCCAGCTAGCATTGCGAGCAAGTCAGGAATGGTTGCAGAAAAGCCTAATGTAAGCCAGCTTTTACATGCCCCAGCGCAGCGCCGCAGTGTGTACCGGCGCGTCCCAGAATGCGGTCGTCTCGTCGTCGAGCATGGTCAGCGTGATCGAGCAGCCGGCCATATCGAGCGAGGTGACGTAGGAGCCGACCAGCGAACGGGTCACCGTCACGCCATGCTTCTCGAAGATTAGCCGTGCGCTGTTGTACATCAGATAGAGTTCCATCAGCGGCGTGCCGCCGAAGCCGTTGACGAACAGCAGCGCCGGGCCTTTCGCTTTGTCGCCGAGATCGCCGAGGATCGCGGCGCAAATCTCCTGCGCGATCGCATCGGCGCTTTTCAGCGCATCGCGCCGGCGGCCGGGCTCGCCATGGATGCCGACGCCGAACTCCATCTCGCCGTCGCCGATATCGAAAGTCGGCTTGCCCGCCGCCGGCACGGTGCAACTGGTCAGCGCCACGCCCATCGAG
>NZ_RZRR01001217.1:0-1295 GCF_003998555.1 Mesorhizobium sp. M7A.F.Ca.CA.002.09.1.1
CATCGACGGTGATGCTGCCGGAAATCCTGACATCCGTATCGCCGATCTTGAATGTGCCGTTCTCGCCGGCCGGCAGCGCATCGTCCGGCTCGGGAGCCGGCTTGGCGATGCGGTAGTCGCCGGTCACGCCGGGCAGGGCGCTTTTTTGCGTCGACGGCGAACTGTCCTCTGCAAGAGCCGCGCCACTCACGAGACTGGCAAAAGCGAGCACCACGACGGCGATGACGGGGCGCAGTGGTCTGGAAGGATGAGTGTCGGTCATCCCAGGACTATAGTGGCGCGCCGCCGATGGAACCAGACCGGCATCGTCAAATCTTCGGCAGCCGGCCGGACTCCGCTCCGGCCCTGGCTTACGCCGCCTTTTTGCGCGTGTCGAAAACATGGTCGACGATGCCCCATGCCTGCGCCTCGCGGGCGGTCATGAAGTGGTCGCGGTCCAGCGTGCGCTCGACCTCTTCATAGGTACGGCCGCAATGCTGCGCGTAGAGCTCGGCCATGTGCCGTTTCGTCCTGCCGATGCGCTCGGCATGGCGCTGGATGTCGGAGGCCTGGCCCTGGAACCCGCCCAGCGGCTGATGCAGCAGGATGGTGGCGTTCGGCAGGGAAATCCGGCGCCCCGGTGTGCCTGCCATCAGCAGGAACGAGCCCATCGATGCCGCAAAGCCCATGCATACGGTCGACACCGGGCAGCTGATATATTGCATCGTGTCGTAGATGGCGAAACCACTGGTCACTACGCCGCCCGGCGAGTTGATGTAGAGCGAGATCTCCTTGTCGGGATTGTCCGATTCCAGCGACAAAAGCTGCGCGCAGACCAGCGCCGAGATGTCGTCGTTGATCTCGCCGTTGATGAAGATGATGCGCTCGCGCAGCAGCCGCGAAAAGATGTCGAAGGCGCGTTCGCCGCGGCTCGATTGCTCGATGACCATCGGCACCAGACTGGCAACACCGCTCATTTTTCTTCTCCGATTTTCTATTATGCCGCGCGCAGAAGGCGCGGTGCGTTCGCGGCGATGGGCTTTCCAATTGCGCGCAAACCGAGCGAAAGACGGCAGCCGGCGCCTGCCATGGCGATGGCCGGCATGGCCTTGCGGGCAAAACCGTCGTGGACGATGCGCAGATGCGTGCCGCCGGAAGCGGTGCGGGCAAGCGTGAAGGTGACGGTACTGTCGAGCGGATCCTGCCTGGCTGCGTCGCCCGGCTGCTCCCGCCAGGAATAGCGCAGCAACTTCTCGGGTTCGGCGTCGAGGATTTCGCATTCGATCGGCGCGCCCGTCCCGGCGAAGGCAAAACGG
>NZ_RZRR01001218.1:0-1290 GCF_003998555.1 Mesorhizobium sp. M7A.F.Ca.CA.002.09.1.1
CACTCAGACATCGACATCGCCATCCGGCTTGGCGACGGCAAATGGCCGGGCGGGCGCACGGAACTGCTCTTGGCGCAGGAAGTCTTCCCGGTCTGCGCGCCGGCGATTGCCCAAAAACTGAAGTCGATCGAGGACCTTGCCCAGACCTGCGCGATCACCGACGAGCGAGCAATGATCAACTGGGAAAGCTGGTTCGAGACGGCCGGCGTCCCACCTGTCAGCTTCCTCAAGGGTGCGCGTTTCACCGACCCGATGCTGTGCCTGGAATCGGCGATTGCCGGCCACGGCGTGATGCTGGGCTGGCAATTGCTCGCCGCGGATGCGCTGGCCGACGGGCGGCTGGTGGCGCCTTTCGGTATCCGCGCCCAGAGCGGGCTCGGCTATTGGCTGGTGACCTCGTCCGTCAAGGCGGAAAGCCGCAAGGTCCGGGATTTCAAGGTCTGGATCAGGGAAGAGATCGAAGCAACCATGGCGCGGTTCGGGTCCGCAAACCCAAAACCCGCCGGCGCGATCGCGGTGGAAAGCGCCGCGCCGCCGCTCTATGGTAGGTCGGACATCAAACTACGACAGGCAGGATCATGACCACACATTCGCGCGGCGTTTCCGCATCAATCGACCCGGTGAAGCTCGACAGGCTGGCGGAAGTCGCCATCAAGGTCGGGCTGCAATTGCAGCCAGGGCAGGATCTGGTGCTGACGTCATCGATCGCGGCACTGCCGCTAACCAGGCGGATCGTCGAGCATGCCTACAAGGCCGGCGCCGGCCTGGTGACGCCGATCTTCAACGATGACGAGATGACGCTGGCGCGCTACCGCTTCGGCGCCGATGCGAGCTTCGACCGCGCCGCCGGCTGGCTCTATGAAGGCATGGCGAAGGCCTTCTCCAACAATGCGGCCAGGCTTGCGGTGCGCGGCGAGGATCCGTCGCTGCTCTCCGCACAGGATCCGGCGAAAGTGGCGCGCGCCAACAAGGCCAATTCGATGGCTTATCAGCCGGCGTTGGAAAAGATCACCGGCTTCGACATCAATTGGAACATCGTCGCCTATCCGGACCTCGCCTGGGCCAAACAGGTCTTCCCCGGCGATGCCGACGATGTTGCGGTCGTGAAACTCGCCGATGCCATCTTCGCCGCGTCGCGGGTCGATGTGGAGGATCCGATCGGCAACTGGAGGGCGCACAACGCGGCGCTGCGCAGCCGCACCGAATGGCTCAACGGCCATAATTTCCATGCGCTGCACTTCACCGGACCGGGCACCGACCTGACGGTTGGACTGGCGGACGGCCATGAAT
>NZ_RZRR01001219.1:0-1287 GCF_003998555.1 Mesorhizobium sp. M7A.F.Ca.CA.002.09.1.1
CCCTAGGGACGGTGCCTTATAAGCCGCTTGCGAGACGACTTCTTTCGTGGTTTGGTCCAATAGTTTCGCAAGTGGGCCATAACTAGATGCCGCACGGCAAAGAAGTCTTTCACGCTGGCAATGCCAATCTCGGCCAGTTGCACGAGAGCCGCTGGCAGTGGCTTGAGCAAGTGGCCGGGCCGGCGGTGGCATTGCCGACCGAATATCCTGACGGCTACCGCGTGCCACAGCACCGCCACAGCCGCAGCCAGCTCTTGCATGCGCTTGTCGGTGTGGTGCTGGTGACGACACGCTACGGGCGCTGGATGGTGCCGCCCGACCACGCGATGTGGATTCCAGCCGGCACCGAGCATTCCGTCGAGATGCTGGGCGACGTCTCGATGCGTTCGGTTTATGTCATGCCACAGGCGATCCCCGGGCTGCCCGAAGGCTTGCGCGTCGTCGGCGTCACCGACCTGATGCACAGCCTGATCGTGGAATCGGAGAAGCTCCCGCAAGGCGGCGTTCTGGAAGGACGCGGTGGGCTGATCATGAACCTTCTGCTGCACGAAATCCCGACCTTGCCGGAACGGCCTCTCGGGCTGCCATTTCCGTCCGATCCAAGATTGTCGGCGCTGTGCCGACGCTTCGTCGCAGCACCGTCGCCGCATGCGACCATCGACGAGTGGGCCGATGCAGCCGGCATGAGCCGCCGTTCCTTCACGCGCGCCTTCCAGCGCCAGACCGGCCTGTCGCTGTCGACATGGCGCCAGCAGGCCTGCCTGTTCGCGGCGCTGCCCAGGCTGGCGGACGGCGAGCCGATCACCAGGGTGGCGCTTGATCTCGGCTATGACAGCGTGCCGGCCTTCATCACCATGTTCAAGCGCATGCTGGGGACCTCGCCGCGCGGCTATATGCGCGGCGCACGCGAGAACGTCGAGGTCGCTCGTCGCCTGATCGGCCCGGTTCGGTTGGAAAGCTCCGCGCCTTAAGGGCAGGCGGGTTTAGTCGAACAGGCTGGACACCGATTCCTCAGTCGCCGTGCGCGAGATGGCTTCGCCCATCAGGTCGGCGATCGAGATGACGCGGATGTTGGGCGCGTCGAGCACGCCCTGGGTCGGCTGGATGGAATCGGTGATCACCAGTTCCTGCAGCTTCGAGCCGCTGATGCGGGCAACGGCACCGCCCGACAGCACGCCGTGGGTGATATAGGCGGTGACGCTGGTGGCGCCGTTGGCCAGCAGCGCATCGGCGGCGTTGCACAGCGTGCCGCCGGAATCGACGATGTCGTCGATCAGCAGGCAATCC
>NZ_RZRR01001220.1:0-1280 GCF_003998555.1 Mesorhizobium sp. M7A.F.Ca.CA.002.09.1.1
GCCTTGATGGGGGTGCCGACCTTCTACGTGCGCCTGCTGCAGGATGAGGGGCTGGACCATGAGGCGGCGAAAAACATCCGTGTGTTCATTTCCGGGTCGGCTCCGCTGCTGGCCGAGACGCACAAGGCCTGGCGCGAGCGCACCGGCCACGCGATCCTCGAACGCTACGGCATGACCGAGACCAACATGAACACCTCGAACCCCTATGAGGGCGAGCGGCGCGCCGGGACCGTCGGTTTGCCCTTGCCCGGCGTCACGCTTCGCATCGCCGATCCAGACAGTGGCGCAGCGCTTGCGCAGGGCGAGGTCGGCATGATCGAGGTGAAGGGCCCAAACGTCTTCGGCGGCTATTGGCGCATGCCGGAGAAGACCAAGGCGGAATTCCGCGCCGGCGGTTTTTTCATCACCGGCGATCTCGGCACGATCGACGCCGACGGTTACGTCCACATCGTCGGCCGCGGCAAGGACCTGATCATATCGGGCGGCTACAATATCTATCCGAAGGAACTCGAAAGCGAGATCGATGCGCTCGACGGGGTTAGCGAAAGCGCCGTCATCGGCGTTGCCCATCCGGATTTCGGCGAAGGCGTCACCGCCATCGTCGTGCGGGCGCCGTCTTCGCGGATCACCGGCGCCGAAATTCTCGGTGCCATCGCCGGACGGGTGGCGAAATACAAGCATCCGAAGCGGGTGATCTTCGTCGATGAACTGCCGCGCAACACCATGGGCAAGGTACAGAAGAACCTGCTGCGCGACACCTACAAGGACATATACGCATCATAGTTGCGCGGTGCCCGGGGCAGCGGCGCCTTACTCCTTGCGCGCCCTTTCGACCCGACTGCCGGAGCCCCACAAGGCGCGCTTCAGCAGGTTGCGCTTGCGCGGCACGAGGTTGATGTCGCTGACAAGCTTGGCGCCGCCCTCCCGCCGTTCGAGGGTGATCTTGCGGCTGTGGAAGGCTTCCAGCTCGGCACGGTGCGCCACGCTGATGATGGTGACATCGGGCAATTCGCGGATCACCGTCGCCATCATGGCGTCCTGGCTCTTCTCGTCGAGCGCCGAGGTTGCTTCATCCAGCACGACGATATCGGGGCGGTGCAGCAGCAGGCGCGCGAAAGCGAGACGCTGCTTTTCGCCGCCCGACAGCGTCTGGTCCCATGGCGCTTCTTCCTTGATCCTTTCGGCAAGATAGGCCAAGCCGACCTTGTCCAGGGCGGCCTTGATCTGTTTGATCGTCCACTTGTCCGCGGCCGCGGGATAGGCGACCGCGCGGCGAAGCG
>NZ_RZRR01000121.1:0-8988 GCF_003998555.1 Mesorhizobium sp. M7A.F.Ca.CA.002.09.1.1
GGACATCGGACCGCACTGGCTGCCGCACAGTTTTGTCGAATGGCCCGGCTATGCGCGGCTTTGGACCAACGTGCTCCGCTGGGTCAGCAACGCCGTTTGATGATGTCGCCCCAAAGTGCGTTTTTGAGGCAACGACATGTATGAGAACAAAGGTTTGAAGCCGATCAGCATCACCGGGAACGGCGAGCTCGGCCGTTGCCGCCTTCGCCTCACGGTCGTTCACGGCGGATCGGTGTTGCAGTTTCCGGCAACCTGGCTGACCGCTTCGCCGAACCCGGCGAGGTCGAAATCGGCCTCGCCGCGCCCCGCCAGCAGCCCGAACCGCCACGAAAGCTGGAGCCGGTTCGCGGCGACAAGGCGCCTGATGCCATCGGCGCCATCGCGCACCAGCATCCGGCCGCGCGGCCCGACCGACCAGCTTTCGTCGAACTTGCTCTCCTGATCGACCGTAATCGACATGGTGATCTTGCGGCTGGCCGAAACAGCGTCGTTCAGTTGCAGCCATTCAGTCCAATGCGGCTCGCCGTTTGCCCGGCAGGCAATCGTCAGGATCGGGCTGTAGCTCAAGGCACCGCCGCCGGTGATCAGCTTGTTGGTGGCGTAGAGCGAGGCCGTCACGAGGCCGTCTTCACTCGTGCCGAAGCGCCAGTTGTCAGGCACCGTGCCGGCCTGGGCAATGCCGCAGACCGAGATAAGGATCAGCGCGATTGCCGAAGCGTGTCCCAATTCGACGAACAGTCTCAACACGCCCTCCAACAACCAAGCGGCTTGCAATAGAAGCGCAGATAATGATCAAAGCTTGGTCGCCACAGGCCGTCGCTCGCGAAGCATGGCGGCTGTTGCAGTTTGGCAACGAAAAAGGCCGCCTCGAGGGCGGCCTTCCTGTTTCAGCGGAGCGCTGGTGTTATTCGGCGGCCTTCTTCTTCGGCGCGGCCTTCTTCTTGGGCTCTTCCGCGTCGTCGGCCGTCTTGGCGTCGGCCTTCTTGGCGGCGGCTTTCTTCGCCGGCTTCGCCTTGACGGCGGTCTCGTCCTCTTCGTCGTCGGCCATCAGCTCTTCCTTGCTGACCTTGACGTCGGTGACCGAAATCTGACCGAGCAGATGGTCGACCACCTTTTCCTCGAACATCGGCGCCCGCAGCGTGTTCAACGCTTCCGGGTTGTTGCGGTAGAACTCGAAGACTTCCTGCTGCTGGTTTCCTGGATAGCGCCGCACCTGCTCGAACAGGCCGCGCTGCAGCTCTTCGTCCGATACGGTCACGCCGGCCTTCTCGCCGATTTCAGCCAGCACCAGCCCGAGGCGCACGCGGCGCTCGGCAAGCCGCAGATACTCGGCGCGCGCCTCTTCTTCCGTCGTCTCTTCGTCGGCGAAGGTGCGTCCGGCTGCTTCCAGATCACGATTGACCTGCGCCCAGATGTTGTTGAACTCGGCGTCGACGAGCTTCGACGGCGCCTCGAACGAATAAGCCGCGTCGAGCTGGTCGAGCAGCTGGCGCTTGACCTTCTGGCGCGTCATGGCGCCGAACTGGTTCTCGATCTGGCCGCGCACGACGTCGCGCAGGCGCTCCAGCGACTCCAGGCCGAGGTTCTTGGCGGTCTCGTCGTTGATTTCCAGCGCGCCGGGCTGGGACACTTCCTTGACCGTGACATCGAAGGTCGCTTCCTTGCCGGCCAGATGCGCCGCCTGGTAGTTTTCCGGGAAAGTCACGGTGACCTGCTTTTCGTCGCCGGCCTTGGCGCCGACAAGCTGATCCTCGAAGCCGGGGATGAATTCCTTCGAGCCTAGCACCAGCGGCTGATCGGTGCCGGCGCCGCCATTGAAGGCCTCGCCGTCGATCTTGCCGACATAGTCGATGGTGACACGGTCGCCATTGGCGGCCTTGCCGGTCTTCGGCTCGTAGCTGCGCGCCGATTCGGCAACGCGCTGGACCTGCTCGTCGATCTCGGCATCAGGCACGTCGAACACCTGGCGCGTCACCTTGATGTCGGAAAAGTCCTTGATCTCGATCGCCGGGATGATCTCGTAGTTGAGGCGGAATTCGAAGTCGGCGCCGCCGGCCAGGATCTTCTCGGCTTCCTTCTCGTCCTCGGTCATGATGACTTCAGGCTGCATGGCAGCCTTTTCACCACGCCCGGTAATGATCGAACGAGTCGAATCGTTGAGGATTTCGTTGACCACTTCGGCCATGAACGACTTGCCGTAGACCTTGCGCAGGTGCTGCACCGGCACCTTGCCTGGACGGAAGCCGTTGATGCGGACCTTGTTGCGGGCATCCGAAAGCCGCGCCATCAGCTTGGCTTCCATGTCACCGGCCGGCACGGTGATCTTGATCTCTCGCTTGAGACCGGAGTTGAGCGTTTCGGTGACCTGCATCGTAAAACCTTTGTTTTCACCAATGAGACTGCCACGGCCTCTGCCGTTCACAGCCTGCCGGTATATTCTTGCCGGGAATGGCTTTTGGTACGGAACCTGGCGATTTGACCGAAAACCCGGCTCAAACTCTCCCAAACTGCGTTCCAAAATGTGAATAAGTTCTTGTTTTTCCTACTTCTTATCACATTCTGCAGAAGCGGATCGTCGCGTCCCGTCACATTTGACACGCCTTTTGTCACAGGCGAGGCCAATTTTCAACAGTCTTCGCATCCCAGCGATAACCAGCATTCGGGGCCTGCCCCACATCTTGTCGCTGGGCCACATCTTGTCTCTGACATTGACAGAATGATGGCCACATGGGATTGCCGGTCCATGCGGATGTGGCGGAACTGGTAGACGCCCTGGATTTAGGTTCCAGTGCCGAAAGGCGTGGGGGTTCGAGTCCCTTCATCCGCACCACCCTTCGAGCTTCGGGTGGCGGGCCACCCGAAAGTCCTGGCGAAGGAGGACCGGCGCCTTTCAGGCAGGCATCGGATTGAGCTTCAGATGCTGGATCAGGATGATGGTCTTGGCGTCGACGATACGGCCATCGGCGATGCCGGCCAGCGCCTCGTCGAGCGGCATTTCCAGAACCTCGATGTCCTCGCCCTCTTCTTGCGCGCCGCCGCCGGCCGAGATGCGGTCGGCGGGTGAATAGCGGCCGATGAAAAACCAGAGCCGTTCGGTGACGCTGCCGGGGCTCATATAGGGCGAAAACAGCCGCTCGATATCCTTCAAGCGATAACCCAGCTCTTCCTCGGCTTCCTTGCGGATGGCGGTCTCCGGATCGTTTTCGTCCAACAGACCGGCACAGGCCTCGATCAGCGGCTCGCGGTGGCCGGTGACGTAAGCGGGATAGCGGAACTGGCGCACCAGAAGCACGGTCGAACGCAAGGGGTCGTAAGGCAGGATCACCGCACCATCGCCGCGATCATAGGTCTGGCGGATTTGCGTCTCCCACTGACCGTCGCGCCGGCGGTAGTCGAGGACGGTCTTCTTCAGGATGGCCCAGTCGTCGGAGAGGATTTCCTCCGAACGGACGCGAATACGATCTTCCATCCCGGTCTCCATGCTAAAGCGCGTCGCACTTCATGCTCCTGTTTATGCCTGTCGTTCTCCCAAAACCGGAGCCACTTTTGGGAGACATGCCTGGCCGAGGCGTAGCCGCGAACCGGCATTTCGGCAATCCCGCCCGTGATTGGTCCAGAAGCCCTTTCACCGCCTCGTGTCTGGCGCAGGCGCCATCGGTCGCCTAAATAGCTGCGAACCCTCCCGGAGTTTCTCATGACAGCGTCGCTTTTCCAGTCGATCACTCTCGACGGCCTCACCTTCCCCAACCGCATCGCCGTCGCGCCGATGTGCCAGTATTCCGCCGAGGACGGCTCGGCCAGCGACTGGCATCTCCATCACTGGATGAACCTCGCAATGTCCGGCGCCGGCATGGTCACGGTCGAGATGACCGATGTCGAGCGGCGCGGGCGTATCACCCATGGCTGCCTCGGCCTTTACTCTGAAGACAATGAAGCGGCCGCCCGCCGCGCGCTGGACGCTGCACGACGCGTCGCCGCACCCGGCACGAAATTCGGCTCCCAACTGGCCCATGCCGGCCGCAAGGCTTCGAACCGCAAGCCGTGGGAGGGCGGCGGGCCACTGAAGCCAAACGAGGATCCCTGGCAGACCGTCTCCGCCTCGGCCATCCCCTACGACACCGGCTGGAACGTGCCGCACGCTCTGGAGGACGAGGAGATCCTACAGCTGATCGAGCGCTTCGCCGAGGCGGCAAGGCGAGCCGAACGCGCCGGCTTCGATTTCCTCGAACTGCACGCCGCGCATGGCTATTTGATCTTCCAGTTCCTGTCGCCCTTGTCCAACCAGCGCACGGACCGCTGGGGTGGCGCGCTGGAAAACCGCATGCGTTTTGCCGTCGAAATCACCAAGGCGGTGCGCAAGGCGGTGCCAAAGCTGATGCTCGGCGCAAGGCTGTCCGTGAAGGATTGGGTCGACGGCGGCTTCGACGTGGCGGACGCGATCGAAGTGGCCAAAGCGCTGAAGGACGAGGGCGTTGCCTATCTCTGCTGTTCGAGCGGCGGCAATTCGCCGTTGCAGAAATTGCCCACCGGCCCCGGCTATCAGGTGCATCTGGCGGAGGCGGTGCGCAAGGGCGCTGATATTCCGACCCGCGCCGTCGGCCTGATCGACGACCCCAAGCAGGCCGAAGCGATCGTCACCGAGGGCCGCGCCGACATGGTGGCGCTGGCGCGGGCCTTCCTGGCTGATCCGCGCTGGGGGTGGCGTGCGGCGGCGACATTCAGCGAGACAATCCACCCGGCGCCACAACTTGCCCGTTCGGTGACCACGATGCAGCATTGGATGAAGGCGGCGGGCTGAACGGTTCGCGCTCCCGACACGGCGCTGTAGAGCCTTCAAACAGCCTCTGAGACGTTTGGGCGCAGGCTGACGGCCATGGTTGCAACCAAATTGGCTGCTTTGCGTTGCGGCCATGATGGACAACAAACCTTTTGAAGTGCCGGTCGTCGTCGAACTTGGCCACGTCGGCAAATATCGCCACATCCGCAGCGCCCAGGAGGCCGCGGAGTGCCTGATGACGGTGTGGCCGCTCAATCGCGGCCCGCGCCATCGTGATGCCCTCGACACTTGCCTCAAAGTGCTGGAAGGTTATCGTTCGACAGCAGATGCGCGCCGGGCGCTGATTGAAGCCGCCAAGGAATCGGAAGTGCTGGTGCCCGACGACAGACTGCCCGACGACCGACTGCATTGAGCAGACGGACCTTTCAACCGGAGGTTTTTCATGGCGAAGCTGACTTACAAGATCGTCGAACATGACGGCGGCTGGGCCTACAAGGTCGGAGCGACCTTTTCCGAGACGTTTCCGACGCATCAGGACGCGTTGCGCGCCGCCGAAATCGCCTCGGCCGAGCAGCAGGTCGCCGGAGCGACGGACGGCATCCAGTATGAGGACGCCGAGGGAAAATGGCATGAGGAACTGGCCGACGGCCGCGACCGGCCGCAGACAGAAGTCTCGGACTGATTCGGTATCGCGGTTGATGTGGAGCGGTTCGACGGAGCGCCGACCGCAGCGCCGTCCGGAGAGAGGACGCGCCAGCGGCCAGCGGCTGTCCTTGCGGACTAGCCCTCGAACATGGATTTCTGGAAAATCGGCGTGCGCTTTTCGGAAATCACGTTCTGGCTATTTGCCGCAATACTGATCGTTGACGTTTTGCCCTGCGTTAGCGTCCGGGCCTGGTGTGTTGTGGGCACATGGGCCAATAGCGCCGGTGTTGCCTTGGGTGTTCAACCCGGAGCCGTCACTGATGCTTCCCGTGGTGTAGGGGTCGACAGTTGTCTGGTCGTTGTTACCGAACAGCCACCAGTCATGATTGTTTGAGTACCTGTCGTCCAGTGACTGCGCCATCGCCGATGTGGCGAGACCGATCGTCAGGACGGATGCTGCGAGAAGTTTTGTAACCATTGAATCACTCCGTATCTTAGCCGCCTTGGTGCGACACTCATAAAACCCGGTAGTCAGCCGAATGGTTCCTTGAAATTGTCGTGAAGCTGAGGTGAGGCCCCGATCAGCCCGGCCGGCGATGCGCTCGATGGATGCGGCGGTTCGCTCCTGGGCCATGAATTCCGGCAAGTGCCCCTTGCCATAGCACCCGTCGATGCGGCCGAGATCTTGCTCGACCGCCACGTCATCGCAGAACATGGTGTGGAAACGAGTTGGCTTCGACCGAGCCATCCA
The DNA here is from genome assembly GCF_003998555.1 of Mesorhizobium sp. M7A.F.Ca.CA.002.09.1.1. Taxonomy (NCBI): domain Bacteria; kingdom Pseudomonadati; phylum Pseudomonadota; class Alphaproteobacteria; order Hyphomicrobiales; family Phyllobacteriaceae; genus Mesorhizobium; species Mesorhizobium sp. M7A.F.Ca.CA.002.09.1.1. The sequence continues at coordinate 6,174 of NZ_RZRR01000121.1, forward strand.
CCTCCGGCGGTCATGTAGTCGGGCAGGAAAGCCGGCGCCGCGGAGATGACATTGCGGCCACCGCTGCGCCGCGCTATCTCAGACCACTCGCCTTCCCGGGCCACTCGCTTGCCGGAGCTTCCCATGCCTGAAATCGTGACCGCCGCCATGCTCGTCATCGGCGATGAGATTCTGTCCGGCCGCACCAAGGACAAGAACATCGGCCATCTCGCCGACATCATGACGGCGATCGGCATCGACCTGAAGGAAGTGCGCATCGTCCCGGACGAGGAAGACGAGATCATCGCGGCGGTGAACGCCGTGCGCGCGCGCTACACTTATGTGTTCACCACGGGCGGCATCGGGCCGACGCATGACGACATCACGGCCGATTCCATCTCCAAGGCCTTTGGCGTACCTTGCGAATACGATGCCCGGGCCTATGCGATGCTGGAAGCAAGCTATGCCGCGCGCGGCATCGAATATACCGAGGCCCGCAAGCGCATGGCACGGATGCCGCGCGGCGCCGATCTCATCGACAATCCGGTGTCGGTCGCGCCTGGCTTCCGCATCGGCAACGTCCACGTCATGGCTGGCGTGCCGTCGATTTTCCAGGCCATGCTCGACAATGTCGTGCCGACGCTGAAGGCCGGCACAAAGATGCTGTCGGCGACCGTGCCCTGCCCGTTCGGCGAAGGCCTCATCGGGGGGCCGCTGGGTGATATCCAGAAAGCGCATCCCGATACGATCATCGGCTCCTACCCGAAATATGGCGATGGCAAGTTCTGGACCGAACTGGTCGTGCGTGCCCGCAGCCAGGAGGCGCTGGACGCTGCCCGCGCCGATGTCGAGGCGATGGTCGCCGGCTTCGCCAGCAATCCCGGCTGATCTGGTCCAGACCGGAACAAAGCACGACGCTGCAACGTTTCCCCGGCACGAGTTCGCCAGCTCGTGAACTGAGGGATTGTCATGCGATTCAAAACCATCGTCGCCATTCTGCAGAACGAGCAGGACGCCGAGCGCGTGCTCGACTGCGCCATTCCGCTCGCCAACCGGTTCCAGAGCCATCTGGTCGGCATCCACGCCGAAACGCTTCCCGTGCCCTACACCTCTGCCACAGGCTTTCCCGACACCGAATTCCTGCAGGTTTCGGCAGATATGAACCGGGAACGGGCCGAGAAATTGAGGACGCTGTTTCTCAGGCATATCGAGGATTCCGGTCTTTCCTTCGAGTGGCGAAGCCTGGAGAGCTTTTCGGGTGACAGCGCGCTGACCGGGATTTCGAGCGTGCGGGCCGCCGACCTGATCATAGCAGCGCAGCGCGAAACGGGCGGCGATTCCAGCGCGGACGTTGACACGCTGGTCTACGATGCCGGCCGGCCGGTGCTGGTGGTGCCGCACGAGGGTCCGCTGATCACCACCTTCAAACGCGTCTTGCTCGCCTGGAACGGCAGCAAGGAAGCGGCGCGCGCCGCCTTCGACGCGCTGCCCTTCATCATCGAAGCCGAGAAGACCGACATATTGGTTATCGACCCTCCTGAAACGCTCGACGACAGCCCGGAGGCCGCCGGCGCCGAAATCGCGGCGGCGCTGTCGCGCCACGGCGCCACCGTCAGCGTCTCGGTGCAGCAGTCGGGCGGCAGTTCGGTCGATGACATCATCCAGACCAGGATCGCGGAAACCGGCGCCGATCTGCTGGTGCTCGGCGCCTACAGCCATTCATGGCTGCGCCAGCTTCTGTTCGGCGGCGTGACGCGCAGCGTGCTGCGCACCGCGCCGGTGGCAGCCTTCCTGTCGCGGTAAGCCCACAGCGATCGCTGGCCCTTGCCTTGCCAAGGCCCCTGCTCTTGCCAAGATGGGGGCTTTCCAGCTAATTCCGCGCGCATTCCCCTGTTTTCTTGCGCGCGATCCCCGCGTGCTGTGGAGTGCGCGACATGTCCCTTCCCGAAAAAGCCTTTCCGGTCTCCTGGGACCAGTTCCATCGCGACGCTCGCGCACTCGCCTGGCGGCTTGCCGGTGCCAACAAGGGGCAATGGAAAGCGATCGTCTGCATCACGCGAGGCGGGTTGGTGCCGGCGGCGATCATCTCGCGTGAACTTGGCATCCGCGTCATCGAAACCGTCTGCGTCGCCTCCTATCACGATTATACCAGCCAGGGGCAGCTGCAGGTCCTCAAGGAGATCACCCCTGCCCTGCTCGCCGAAGACGGCGCCGGCGTGCTGATCATCGACGACCTGACCGACACCGGCAAGACGGCGGGCATCGTGCGCGCGATGATGCCCAGGGCGCATTTCGCCACCGTCTATGCCAAGCCGAAAGGCAGGCCGCTGGTCGATACTTTCGTCACCGAAGTCAGCCAGGACACCTGGATCTATTTCCCGTGGGATATGGGCTTCACCTACCAGAAGCCGATCGCCGACGACCACGCCGGCTGATTCGCAACTACCCTGTTACAGACCAGCAGCTTGCACCGGGGATGGATTTGCTTTCGCAAACACGTCCGGCAGAGCCGGATATTTCGCGAAATCGACGTCTATTGGCGGAAATTGGCCAGGCGAATGAAATTTTTTACTTTTATTGCCGACAATTAGCCGTAAGATTCGTGAGACGGCAAACGATTCCGGAGGCTGGGGCTAGCTTCTTCGATGTTGACGAGGCCAACGACACACAATCATCTGGCCGAAAGGGTCCGACGGCTCTTCGGCACCGCGCCGTGCCGCCTGCAGGTTGCCGCCCTGCCCTGGCGCGACACGGGAGACGGCGTCGAAATCATGCTGATCACCAGCCGCGATACCGGCCGTTGGGTTTTGCCCAAGGGTTGGCCAGAGGCCAGGGA
>NZ_RZRR01001221.1:0-1275 GCF_003998555.1 Mesorhizobium sp. M7A.F.Ca.CA.002.09.1.1
CCTATGACGCGCTGATGGAGCAGTACGACCCCGGCAACCGCACCGCCGACATCACGCCTGTGTTCAGCGACCTGAAGGCTTTTCTGAAAAGTTTCGTGCCGGAGGCGCTGGCGATCCAGGACGCACGGCAGCGCAAGCGCCCGCTGAAGCCGCTTTCGGGCACCTATGCGATCGATCGGCAGCGCGAGCTCGGCCTTGCCATGATGACGGCAGTCGGCTTCGACCTGACGCATGGGTCGCTGTCGGTGTCGCACCACCCTTTCTGCGGCGGCGTGCCGAGCGACGTGCGTATCACCACCCGCTACAAGACGTCCGACTTCCTGTCGGCGCTGATGGGCGTGCTGCACGAGACCGGCCATGCGCTCTACGAACAGAACCTGCCCAAGGCATGGTCGCACTGGCCGCTCGGCAAAGCGCGCGGCATGGCCGTGCATGAAAGCCAGAGCCTGTTCGTCGAGAAGCAGCTAGGCCGCAACCCGGCCTTCTGGCGCTGGGCGCTGCCAGTGGTTGAAAAGCATCTCGGCGAAGCCTGGTCGCTCGACGACATCCTGCCGCACGTGCATCGCGTCGGACGCGGCCTGATCCGGGTCGATGCCGACGAGGTGACCTATCCCCTGCATGTCATCCTGCGCTACGAACTGGAACAGGAACTCGTCTCGGGCCGGCTGGAGGTGGCCGATCTGCCCGAAGCCTGGGACGCCAAGATGCGCGACTACCTCGGCCTTTCCACCATCGACAACCCAGCCGACGGGCCAATGCAGGACGTGCATTGGCCCGGGGCAGCTTTCGGCTACTTCCCCTCCTACACGCTGGGCGCGATGATGGCAGCACAGCAATGGGCGGCGCTGACGCGGGAGCATCCTGCCGCCGACGAGGATCTCGCCAAAGGCAATTTCGAGGCGATCAACGACTGGCGCCGCCAAAAAATCTGGTCACAGGGGTCACGCTGGTCGACGCCGGACCTGCTCGAACGCGCCACAGGCGAAAAGCTCAACGCCACCTATTTCGTGAACCATCTGAAACAGCGCTATGGAGCCGCATAGCGGCTGTCGCCACAGCGCCAGATCTGCCTATTCCGCCGCGCCCCTGAAAGCACTGGCGCCGGTTTCGAACTGCAGCTTGGCCAGCCGTGCATAGATGCCGCCCTTGGCGACAAGGCTTTGATGCGTGCCTTCCTCGACGATCGAGCCCCCATCCATGACCAGGATCCTGTCGGCCTTCAGCACCGTTGCCAGGCGGTGGGCGATGACGATCGTGGTGCGGCCCTGCATCAGC
>NZ_RZRR01001222.1:0-1275 GCF_003998555.1 Mesorhizobium sp. M7A.F.Ca.CA.002.09.1.1
CCGCAACAGATGATCGATACCGTGAAGAAGCTCGCCGAAGGCCTGTCCTACGACGTCGTCTCGATGGGCTATCCCGGTCCGGTCAACCACAACAGGCCGCTCGCCGACCCCGCCAATCTCGGCAAGGGCTGGGCTGGATTCGACTTTGCGGGCGCGTTCGGCAAACCGGTGAAAGTGGTCAATGACGCGCTGATGCAGGCCATCGGCAGCTACGAGGGCGGGCGCATGCTGTTCCTCGGGCTCGGCACCGGGCTCGGTGCGGCGATGATTGCCGACAACGTCGCCCAACCGATGGAACTCGCGCATCTGCCCTACAAGAAGGGCAAGAGCTTCGAGGATTATGTCGGCGAACGCGGCCTGGAAAAGCGCGGCAAGAAGAAATGGCGCAAATACGTCTTCGACGTCGTCGACCGGCTCCGTGCCGCCATGCAGCCTGACTATGTCGTCATTGGCGGCGGCAACGTCGACAAGCTCGATGAATTGCCCGCCGACTCCAGGCGCGGCGACAACACACGCGCCTTCGAAGGCGGGTTTCGTTTGTGGCGCGACAAGGCGCTGATAGTCTGATACTGTTATTGTTTAATATAGTTGTTCAAAATAACGTGTGACCTGCCATCAAGTCGTTGCAATACGCAGATTTGCCGACTAGGAATTCCGCGCTACAACAACGCCAATTCGTCCCGTGGACGCACGAAGGACGCCATAGCATTTTGATTTCGCGCATGATCCTTTCCGGAAGTCGAATCCGATTTTCAGGTCATTCGCTGTAGACGGAGAAATAGAGTGACCGACGATAGCAACAGTGCCCGTAAAGACATCGATCTGCTCGAGCTGACCGCCCACATCGTGTCCGCTTACGTCGAGAAGAACCGCTTGCCTGCCTCCGGCCTGGCCGACCTCATCGCCAGCGTCAGCGCCTCGATAAGCGGGCTCGGCAAGCCTGCGGTCCCGGTGGCTGCCCCGCTGGTCCCGGCGGTCAATCCCAAGAAGTCGGTGACGCCCGATTTCATCATCTGCCTCGAAGACGGCAAGAAGTTCAAATCGCTGAAGCGTCACATCGGTGTACATTTCGGCCTGACGCCGGACGCCTATCGCGCCAAATGGGGCTTGCCGTCGGACTATCCGATGGTCGCTCCCAACTACGCGGCCTCGCGTTCGCTGCTGGCGAAGTCGATCGGCCTCGGCCGCAAGGCCGCCCCCGTCAAGGCGCCCGCCAAGGGCAGGAAGGCCAAGGCCTCGGCCTGAACATTCAGTCCTGAGCCAACAGTTAGGACG
>NZ_RZRR01001223.1:0-1274 GCF_003998555.1 Mesorhizobium sp. M7A.F.Ca.CA.002.09.1.1
CCCATGATTGCCGCCAATTTCATCCGCACGGCGCCGGAGCATGTCTATCTCGATGGATTCCAACCGCGGGGACGGACGTCCGATCACCGCCGCTTCACCGGCTCCGCGGTGAAATTCCTGCCCATCGCCAGTTTCAAATAGAGGGCGAAAGCACCGTTCGATCCAGTATCGAAATGTGTTGCGCCATATCGATGGCCGGGGCGGTCACGGGGTTCGCAATGCCGAACCCTTCCGCGCTATAACACTTGGCGAGCAGCGCGCTACTGCAGCGGGCAGTCGGCTCGTTGCTGTCGGCCGCCATCCGTTGCCTTTCGAGCAGATCGCCCCGCGAAATTGCCAGGATCGTGGTGGCGCAAACGTGCACGAGGCACATTTGGCCCGCCGGCCGCAACCGGCGGGACTAAGCCACAGACCGCCCAGCGGGCGAGTTCTGCGACAAGGATCACGCCTGGTGAATCACCAATTCGCTGGTCATGGGAATTCCTCTAAGGGCGCCAAGCACCATGTTGTGCGAGATCGCGCGCTCATGAATTTTCTCCAGATCGGCGCGGGGCGCCGAAGAACACACGGTCGCGCTGAGGTGCAGGGACACGTAGCAATGCCGGGCGTCCACGGGCGCCGTGAGCCCATCAAGTCCGTCGAACTCGCCACGCGGGTCGAACACGCCTTCCGCGATGAAATCGACCGAACGAAGATCGACCCCCGCATGCGCTGCCAGCATCGGATAATCCGAGCCGGCGCACACAGCCGCCGCGGCAAAGATCTGCTCCCAGGGAAAGACGGCGGTCGGCGAATTGTCCTTGAGGCTCGCCGGTCGCTCCAGTAGCGGTGTTGTGTAAGGATCGCCTGATTGCGGGTCGAAGCGGTAGCGGGCACGATAGGTGCCACGCACCGCGTCACCGTGTTTCTTTAGCACGGACACGATATCTTTGACTGTGCTGACGGTTTCTCCGAAGACTACTGGCATCTTTACCTCCCTGTAAAATGAGAATTCCACTCCCTATTCCGGTCCGCGGATGCCGACGATGGTTGCCGCGGCCTGGCCCCAATCCCGACAATGTGCCGACAAGGCTCGCGCTACTTGGCAGGCGCGGCAGCCTGAGCGTCGCCGCCGAGATCCTTCTTGAAGGTCTCAAAGTCGACCTGCATGCCGTTGAAGATCGTGCTCCAGTGCCGTGACAGAGCGGCGATAGCGACGGCCTCTTCGATCTCGTCCTCCGTTGCGCCCGCCTGTTTTGCGCTCTCGGTGTCTTCCCAGATGCAATACTGCCAGG
>NZ_RZRR01001224.1:0-1270 GCF_003998555.1 Mesorhizobium sp. M7A.F.Ca.CA.002.09.1.1
TTTTCGTCGTGATGGCTTGCACCACATCGGGGAAGGCAAACTCGCCGGCCTCCTCGGCCATTTGCGCGTGGTAGACGACCTGCAGCAGCAGATCGCCGAGTTCGTCGCGCAGATCGTCGAGGTCGCCGCGCGCGATGGCATCCGCGACCTCATAGGCCTCTTCGATCGTGTAGGGCGCGATGGTCGAGAAATCCTGTTCGATATCCCAGGGACAGCCGGTCTTCGGCGCCCGCAGCGCCGCCATGATCTCGATCAGGCGCGAAATGTCTTTCGATGGCGTCATAGGGCTGATGCTATCGCGCGGCCGGCCGCGCGGCCAACGCTGTCAGCCGGCGAGAGTGCCTTGTCCACAGGCGAGCCACGTCAGTCGAGCACCGAGACGATCGCTTTGGCGAGGTCGTCCATGCCGTCCTCGGGCAGGCCGGCGACATTGATGCGGCTGTCGCCGACCATGTAGACGCCGTGCTCGGCGCGCAGCCGTTCGACTTGCGCTTCGGTGAGGCCAAGGCGGGAGAACATGCCGCGATGGCTGGCGACGAAATCGAAGCGGTCGGAATTGGATTGCCGGCGCAGGGCTTCGGAGAACTGGACACGGAGTCTCAGCATGCGCAGCCGCATCTCTTCAAGTTCGGCTTCCCAGTCTGCACGCAAGGCGGCGTCCTCCAGCACGATGCGTACGGCTGCTGCCCCGTGGTCCGGCGGCATCGAATACATGGCGCGCGCCGCCGACAGCATCTGGCTCATCGCCACATCTGCCTGTGCGCCGTCCTTGGCCAGGATCATTGCTGCGCCGACGCGGTCGCGGTAGACGGCGAAATTCTTCGAGCAGCTCGACGCGACGACCATTTCCGGAACTTTCGCCGCCAGCAGGCGCAAGCCGAGGGCGTCGGCCTCAAGGCCATCGCCAAAGCCCTGATAAGCGATGTCGACGAACGGCAGCAGCGCGCGCTCGACGACCAGATCGGTAACGGCTGCCCACTGTGCCGCATCCAGATTGGCGCCGGTTGGGTTGTGGCAGCAGCCATGCAGCAGCACGACGTCGCCGCTCTTTGCGGTCCGCAGGGCCGCCAGCATGTCGTCGAAGCGAACAGCACCCGACGCGGCGTCGAAATACGGGTATTCACGGATCTGCAGGCCGGCGGCGCGCATCACCGGCATGTGGTTCGGCCAGGTCGGGTCCGACAGCCAGATGGTTGCGTCCGAACGCGTCCGCTTCAGCAATTCCGCCACCAGCCGCAGCGCGCCGGAGCCGCCGGGCGCCTGTGCGGCG
>NZ_RZRR01001225.1:0-1268 GCF_003998555.1 Mesorhizobium sp. M7A.F.Ca.CA.002.09.1.1
AACTGGAACTGGTCGACGGCAGCATTTTCGAAAACATAACCTACGGCCAGGATGCCGCGACTGCCGGCGATGCCGAGGCCGCCGCAAGACTGGCCGAAGCGCATGAATTCATCGAAAGGCTGCCTCAGGGCTACGAGACCCTGGTTGGCTACAGGGCCATCAATCTGTCGGCGGGACAGAGGCAGCGCATCGCCTTGGCGAGAGCCCTGGTGCGCGATCCCGATCTCCTCATCCTGGACGAGGCCACCAATGCCGTGGACGGGCTGTCGGAAGCGGCCATCGTCGAGACCCTGAAGTCGAGAGCCGGCCGCCGCACGACCATCGTCATCAGCCATCACCACAGCACCATCTCGTTCTGCGACGACGTGGTCATCCTGAGCGGCGGCCGCGTGAAAAAGCAGGCCCCTTTCGGCGCCCTGGCCTCGCTCAGCATGGACGAGCTTTACCAGCACGAACCGCTCGACTGAGAAGGCGCCGGGCCGGCCCGCGATCTTATCCTGGGCGTGTCTGCAGCCTCCGGCCGGCGGGTCGTCGCAAGGGTTCGAATCACAAGCCAGGGGAATTGCCGCTGGCACCTTCCGTGATCGCACCAATGCCGTGCGGGACCGCGGCGCGCTACCTTGTCTGTGCGGCGGACCTGTCGATCCGCCTGGCCGGTGCCCCATTGGACTTACTCTCCGGGTGAGGTGCCGGCCTCCCATGCACAAAAGAAGGATCTGAAGCGGGTCGCCTGAATCCTTCAGGCGCGACACGCTTCAGGTGGCGGCGCCGACATTCCTGCGCATGCGCCGCCTGCCCGTCGTCCGTGCTTTCTTCGCCATCGCCCCGGCCATCTCGACCACGCCGTCCTCGCGCGGCCTGCCATTGGTGGCCTTGTGGAGCCGCTCATAGGGCAGCAGTTCCTTGATCCGGGCATTGAGCGAGGCGATTTCGGCCTTGAGGTCCTCGCACTCCTGCCTCTGCACGTCGAACTGTATCTGTTCGGACGCCTGTTGCAGCGTCAGCTGAGAAAGGTTGGCGTTCACCTTGGAAAGACTCATCTTGTCGCTTTCGCTCTCCTGGCTCAGCGCGGACAATCTTTCATCGGCGATCTTCTTTTCGGCCAGAGCATCGTTCAGTTCGCTCTTGAGCCTGGCGATCTCGCCCGCGGCTTCGCCGTTTTCGCTCGACACCTGCTCAAGCCGCGATTGCAGGTTCTGGATCTCCGAGCTCAACCCGCGCATTTCCGCCTGGCTGCGAGCCAGCTCGGCTTCCTTGTCGCCTTCCAT
>NZ_RZRR01001226.1:0-1267 GCF_003998555.1 Mesorhizobium sp. M7A.F.Ca.CA.002.09.1.1
CGTAGGAAGCGTCGGTGTCCTTGGCGCCGACCGGGATGGTCAGCTGGTCCATGACGACCAGCCAGTCCTTCCACACCGGCGTGTAGGCAGCGCCGTTCTTGACCGCCGTCATGGCGCGGCCGGTCCACATGATGATCATGTCGGCCTCGCCGGATTCGGCGAGCTGCTGGGATTCTGCGCCCGTCTTCCAGAAGATCGTGTCGGGACCGATCGCCTTGATCTTGGCGATGCCCTTGTCGATATCGGCCGGCGTCATGGCGTCGACCTTGCCGCCGTCTGCCAGGATGGCCTGTTCGATCAGGCCGCCGAGCGGGCTGCCGCTGCCGTCGATGGCGCGGGTGCCGGGAAATTTCGCGGTGTCGAAGAAGTCCTTCCAGTCCTTCGGCGGATTGTCCTTGTACGTGTCGTTCTTGTACATCAGGACCATGCCGTAGTTCATCGCCGGCACGCTGCACTCGCCGACCTGTCCGGGCGGGATGTGCGAGATGTCGAGCTTGGTCAAATCCAGCTTCTGGAACAGTTTTCCGCAATGCACGAAGGGCGGAAAATCGTCCGTATCGACGACATCCCAGGTCACATTGCCTGATTCGACCTGCGCCTGGAGCTTGGCGATTTCGGTCGGCCCATCATTCAAAAGCTTGACGCCGCTCTTGTCGACGAATTCCTTGAGGGCGGCGACCTGGCCGTCCTGGTAGATGCCGCCATAGGAGACGAAGGTCAGCGTCTTTCCCTTCAGCGAGCCGTCCACCACGGTCCCGGCCGGCGGCGCGTTCTGCGCGTGAGCGGCGGCCGCAAGCAAGGCCAGTGCGGCGGCGCCGACGAACCCGGCCAATCTTGATCTGCTTCCCATTTTCTAACCCTCCGATGGCTCGCTGTTTGATTTTGGTAGGCCGGGCGCGAGCGTTTTCCGGGCTACATATTGGTCGAGGTCGACGGCGCCGCTGGTCGGCGGCGCAATGATCCACAGCACTTCGGCCACCGTATCGCCGACATTGATCGTCCGGTGGGGCGTCGAGGTCGAATATTCGATGCTATCGCCCTCTTCGAGGGTGAAGCTCTCCTCGCCGAGCGTCAGTTGCACGCGTCCGCGCAGCACGAGGAACATCTCGCTCGCGTTGCCGTGCGTGTAGGGCACGTCGCCGGTCGAGCCGCCGACGGCGAACTCGCCGCAATAGACTTCCATCTCGCGGATCGGCCGGCGCGACAGCAGCGTCTTGCGGTAGCCTTCGCTGGTCGGCAGCGCCGGCCGCTCGCTGCGTGTCAGCAC
>NZ_RZRR01001227.1:0-1265 GCF_003998555.1 Mesorhizobium sp. M7A.F.Ca.CA.002.09.1.1
AGCTTTTGACCCCGCAGGACATCGAAGACAATCTTGCCGGTATCCGCCGCAACTTCATGCCCTACCTCAAATTCGGCAGCGGTCCCAACGACGCCATCATGGTCAACAACGCCGATTGGCTGATGGAGATCAACTACGTCAATTTCCTGCGCGATGTCGGTCGTCACTTTTCGGTCAACCGCATGCTGGCCTTCGATTCCGTCAAGCTGCGGCTCGATCGCGAGCAGTCGCTGTCGTTCCTCGAATTCAACTACATGATCCTGCAGGCCTATGATTTCGTCGAGCTCTACAAGCGTCTCGGCTGCCGCCTGCAGATGGGCGGCTCCGACCAGTGGGGCAACATCATCAACGGCATCGATCTCGGCCGCCGCACGGAGGACGCGCAGCTCTATGCACTGACCACGCCGCTGCTCACCACCTCGTCGGGCGCCAAGATGGGCAAGTCGGCGTCGGGCGCGGTCTGGCTCGACGCGGAGATGCTGAGCCCCTACGAATTCTGGCAGTACTGGCGCAACACCGAGGATGCCGACGTCGCCCGCTTCCTGAAGCTCTACACGACGCTGCCGCTGGACGAGGTGGCGCGGCTCGAGCGGCTCGGCGGATCCGAGATCAATGAGGCCAAGAAGATCCTCGCCACCGAGATCACCGCCCTGCTGCACGGCCGCGCGGCCGCCGAGCAAGCCAGCGATACGGCGCGCAAGACGTTCGAGGAAGGCGCGCTCGCGGAGTCGCTGCCGACCGTCGAGGTCGACAGGACAGCGCTCGAAACCGGCGTCGGCATCCTGTCGCTGCTGGTCACCGCCGGACTGGCGGCGTCGAACGGCGAAGCGCGGCGGCATGTGCAGGGCGGCGCCGTGCGCCTGAACGACGAGCCGGTGAGCGACGAGCGCCGGCTGGTGACCCCTCAGGATTTGAGTCCGGAAAACGTCGTAAAGCTTTCCTTGGGAAAGAAAAAACACATTCTGGTGCGACCGGCCTGAACTCGCTCACCTATATTCGAAGATCGACCTGAATATTCCGGGCGCGATCACCGACAGCGGATTGATGTCCAGCAACGGCTTGTTGGCGTTGCCCTTGAGCCGGTAGGTGACGCCGATCAGGCCACGGTCGCGGCCATTGCCGAGCAGCGCGCCAACGATGGGCAATTCGCCGAAGATGCGATTGAGGCCATAGACCGGCATGAACGTGCCGGTCATGTCCATGTTGTTGTTCTGGTCGTAGAGCGTGCCCTGGAACGTGGTGCCGATGCGCGGTCCGCGCAGCAC
>NZ_RZRR01001228.1:0-1264 GCF_003998555.1 Mesorhizobium sp. M7A.F.Ca.CA.002.09.1.1
GGCCGATGCCTTTGCCGCCGCCCTCGAACGCTGGCCAAGAACCGGCGTACCCAAGAAACCGGAAGCCTGGCTGCTGGCGGTGGCAAGGCGGCGCCGCGTCGATGCGGTGCGGCGCCGGCTGACCAGCGAGGCCGGCCGCGAGCATCTCAAGCTGATTGCCGAGGAAGCGGAGGCGCGCATGACCGACGAAGACCTGCCCGACGAGCGGCTGCGGCTGATGTTCGCCTGCGCCCATCCGGCGATCGAATCGAGCGTGCGTTCGCCGCTCATCCTGCAGACGGTGCTGGGGTTCGACGCCGCGACGATCGCTTCCGCCTTCCTGGTCTCGCCGGCAACGATGGGCCAGCGCCTGGTGCGAGCCAAGTCCCGCATCCGTGAAACCGGTATTCCGTTCCGCGTGCCGGAGCAGGCCGAACTCGGCGAACGGCTGGATGCGGTGCTGGAAGCGATCTACGCCGCCTTCGCCGAAGGCTGGTCCGACCCGGCGGGCACCGAGACGCGAGGGCGCAATCTGGCGACCGAAGGCATTTGGCTCGGCCGGCTGGTGGCTTCGCTGTTGCCGGAGGAGCCGGAGGCGCTGGGCCTCCTGTCGCTGATGCTGTTTGCTGAGTCGCGCCGCGCCGCACGGCGCAGCGCCGCCGGCGACTTCGTGCCGCTGGCGGAACAGGATTGCCTTCTATGGGACCGCGCCCTGATCGATGAGGCGGAGGCGCTGCTTTCCCACGCCGCGGCCAAGGGCATCATCGGCCGCTACCAGCTTGAGGCGGCCGTGCAGTCCGCGCATGCGGCACGACGGCTGACCGGCCGCACCGACTGGGCGGCGATCCGCGAGTTCTACGACGCGTTGCTTTCGATCGCAGGATCGCCGGTGGTGGCGATAAACCGCGCGGTGGCGATCGCCGAGGCCGAGGGCGCAGTGGCGGGATTGGCGGCCCTCTACGTGCTGGGCGACGACAAACGGCTTGATGACTATCAGCCCTATTGGGCCGCACGCGCCGGTCTCCTGGCCAGGCTTGGTCAGGTACTGCAAGCCTGCGAAGCCTATGACCGGGCGATCGGCCTCGAGCGCGACCCGGCGGTGCGCCGCTTCCTGCAGGAAAAGCGGGCAGTGCTCAGAAATTGAGCTTCAGCCCGGCCACATCTCGTGCGAGGTGTTGAGCGTCTTCATCAGCGGATGGTCGCGCAGCCGCGCCCACAGGCGTTCAATGTTCGGCCATGCCGTCCGCGCGCTGTCGATGTCGGGATGCCAGGCCACCAGCATGAC